>CAXNGP010000255.1:0-4177 GCA_964201845.1 Pirellulales bacterium | reverse complement strand
GAAACAACTCGTCGATCGCGTGGCCGTAGTCGCCGCGGCCCGTCCGCCCGATCACCGCCACCCGCAGCCGCTCGCCGTCCATGTCGTGCCCCTTCGTGGGATTGTGGAGGGAAAGCGAGCAGTCTACGCGGCGGCCCGGCCGTTATCATGCGGAACCTGGCTCGCTCAGCACCGAACACCCCATGCGCTATGACCCATGACCACCACCATCACGGCCCACGGGGCCTCGCCGCCGGGCAGTTCGACCGGGCGATGGCGATCGGCGTGGTGCTCAACGTCGTCTTCGTGGCGGTGGAACTGGCTGCGGGCTTCCTGGCCGGCTCGCTGGCGCTGGTGGCCGACGCGGGGCACAACGCCGGCGACGTCGTCGGCCTGCTCCTGGCCTGGGGCGCCGCCTGGCTGTCCCGGCGTCCGCCCTCCCGCCGCTACACCTGGGGCCTGGGCCGGGCGACGATCTTCGCGGCCCTGGCCAACGCGGCGCTGCTCCTCGTGGCGTGCGGGGCGATCGTCTGGGAGGCCTGGCACCGGCTCCAGGATCCTGAGCCGGTGGCCGGCCCGACGGTGATCGTGGTGGCGGCGGTGGGCGTGGTGATCAATACGCTGACGGCGCTGCTCTTCATCCGCGGCCATGCCGATGCCAATGTCCGCGGCGCGTTCCTGCACATGGCGGCCGACGCGGCGGTGTCGGCCGGCGTGGTGGTGGCGGGGATCGTGATCGCGGCCACCGGGCTGGGCTGGATCGATCCGGTCGTGAGCATCGTGATCGCCGTCGTGATCGTCGTGGGCACGTGGGGCCTCTTCCAGGAGAGCCTCGAGCTCGCACTCGACGCGGTGCCGCGCGGCTTCGATCCCGACAAGCTCCAGGCGGCGCTGGCGGGGCTGCCGGGGGTCGCCGAGGTGCACGACCTGCACGTCTGGGGCCCGAGCACTTCGGAGGTGTCGTTGACGGTGCATCTGGTCGTGGCCGCCGACGCCGATCGGGATGCGATCCTGGCGGCGGCCCATCGGCTGGTGCGCGAGGACTTTCACGTCGCCCATGCCACGATCCAGATCGAGGGCGTGACGGCGCCGCCGGCCTGCCGTCAGGCCATGGACTGCCATCCTGCGTAGCGGCCGCTAGGCCCGCCGCGTCCGGAGTTCGGCGGCCAGGAGGGTGTTGGCCAGGAGCATCGCCACCGTCAGCGGGCCCACCCCTCCGGGCACCGGCGTGATCCGCCCTGCCACGCGGCTCACCGCCTCGAAATCGACGTCGCCCACCAGCCGCCCGGCGACGCGATTGATGCCCACGTCGATCACCGTCGCGCCCGGCTTCACCATCTCGGCCGTGATCATGCCGGGGCGGCCCACGGCGGCCACGAGGATGTCGGCCTGTCGCGTCAGCGCGGGCAGGTCGGTCGAGTGGCTGTGGCAGAGCGTCACTGTGGCGTTGCAGCAGGTCGGCTCACCCGGGGCGACGGTCCGCGGCGGCTTGGCGGAGAGCAGCAGCGCCAGCGGCCTGCCCACGATGTCGCTGCGGCCCACGATCACGGCATGCCGGCCGGCCGCCTCGACGCCGGCGTCGATCAAGATCCGCTGCACGCCCGCGGCGGTGCAGGGCACGAACCGGGGCCGCCCCTGCGACAAGAGGCCGGCGTTCACCGGATGGAAGCCGTCGACGTCTCGGTCGGGGGGCACGGCGTCGAGCACGGCGGTCGTGTCCACGTGCGGCGGCAGCGGCAGTTGCACGAGGATCCCGTCGGCCGTGCCCTGCTCGCCACGGGCGATGCCCTCAACGAGCGCGACGAGCTCGGCGGTGGTGGCCGTGCCGGGCACGCCCACGACCTCGGAATCGATCCCCACGCGGGCCGCGGCGGCCGCCTTCCCCTTCACGTACGAGGCGCTCGCCGCCACGTCGCCCACGAGCACCACCACCAGTCGCGGGCGGCGGCCGAACAGCGCGACATAGGTCTCGACCTCCGCCCGCAGTTCGGACTCGATCCGCGTGGCGAGGGCCCGGCCGTCGAGGAGTTCCGCCGCCATCACGCCCCCGGTCCGGTGAGCACCATCATCCGCAGCTGGTGCTGGACTTCCTCGAGCATCCGCGCCTCGTCGGTGGAGAGGTTGCCGGCGGTCTTCTGCTCGAGCATCGCGAGCATGTCGACGAAGTGCCTCGCGGTGGCCATGTTGACGTGGCTCTGCTTGGTGATCGGATTGGGGATCCGGCCGAGGGCCATCAGGGCCTGCGTGAACAGCGTGTGGACGAGAAACTCGAACGTCGCCGGCGGCGCAGCGGAGGGATCGGCGGCAGCGTCGGGAGTCATCTCGTCGCTCATGGTCGTCTTCCTCCTGACTCAGGCATCGGCCACCCAGGCGCTGCCGGCGTGCCGCTCGACGGCCGCGGCCACCAGGCCGGCGAACAACGGATGCGCGGCGGTGGGCTTGCTCTTGAACTCGGGGTGGAACTGCACGGCCACGAACCAGGGATGGTCGGCCAGTTCCACGATCTCGACGAGCGTGCCGTCGGGGCTCGTGCCGGCGATCACCATGCCGGCGGCCTCGAGCCGCTCGCGATACCGCGGGTTGAACTCATAGCGGTGCCGGTGCCGTTCGGAGATCGTCTCGCTGCCGTAGGCCGCGGCGCTCCGCGTGCCCTCCGTGAGCACGCAGGGCTGGGCTCCCAGCCGCATCGTGCCCCCCTTCTGCACCACGCCCCGCTGCTCCTCCATCAGGCAGATCACCGGATGGGGCGTGTCGCGGGCGAACTCGGTCGAGTGGGCGTCGGCCAGGCCGGCGGCGTTGCGGGCGAAGTCGATCACCGCGCACTGCATCCCCAGGCAGATGCCCAGGAACGGCAGCCCGCGTTCGCGGGCGAAGCGGATCGCCTCCACCTTCCCCTCGATGCCCCGCTCGCCGAAGCCGCCCGGCACGAGCAGCCCGTCGAATCCGGCCAGGAGCCGCTCCGCCCCTTCGCGCTCGATCTGCTCGCTGGGGATCGCCTGCACGCGGACGGTCGTCTTGCGGGCGATGCCGCCGTGGTCGAGCGCCTCGTAGATGCTCTTGTAGGCGTCGCGGTGCTCGGCGTACTTGCCGACCAGCGCGATCGAGACCTCGTGCTCGGGGTTCCGCAGCCGGTGGAGGATGTCGTGCCACTCGTCGAGGTCGGCCGCCGGGGCCGTGAGCCCGAAGCGCCGCAGGATGATGTCGTCGATCCGGTTGCCCTGGAGCGAGAGCGGCACCTCGTAGATCGAGAAATCCTTGTCCCGCTCCTCGATCACCGCATCGAGCGGCACGTTGCAGAACAGCGCGATCTTCTCCCGGTCGGAGACGTCGAGCGCCCGCTCGGTGCGGCAGACGAGCACGTCGGGCTGGATGCCGATCTGGCGGAGGATGCCCACCGAGTGCTGCGTGGGCTTGGTCTTCAGCTCGCCGGCCGCCTTGAGGTAGGGCACCAGCGTGAGGTGGATGAACATGCAGTTCTCGCGGCCCACCTCCAGCGGGATCTGCCGGATCGCCTCCAGGAAGGGCAGGCTCTCGATGTCGCCCACGGTGCCGCCGATCTCGGTGATCACCACGTCGGTGTCGGCGTCGGCCAGCTGCTTGACCACCTCCTTGATCTCGTTGGTGATGTGGGGAATCACCTGGACGGTGTTGCCGAGAAACTCCCCGCGCCGCTCCTTCGTGATCACCGAGAGGTAGATCTGGCCGGTGGTGTAGTTGCTCTTGCGGGTCAGCGGGGTGGAGGTGAACCGCTCGTAGTGGCCGAGATCGAGGTCGGTCTCGCTGCCGTCGTCGAGCACGTACACCTCGCCGTGCTGGTACGGGCTCATCGTGCCCGGATCGACGTTGATGTAGGGGTCGAGCTTCTGCAGCTTCACCCGCAGGCCGCGGGATTCGAGCAGCATGCCGATCGACGCGCTGGTCAGGCCCTTGCCCAGCGAACTGACCACGCCGCCGGTCACGAACAAATGTTTCGTCACGCCCGGGAACTCCTTCCCTTCCGCCGGTGCCTCGATCCTTCTGCCTCGCCGCCCGGCCAGCCACGGTTGGCACCGCGGCCGTCGCCGGCGCTGGCTCCGGAACCGGATTGAACCAGCGGCGCCACGGGTGGTCAATCGGCCGGCGTGCCGCCGCGGCCTGACTGCGGGGAATCCATGGGGTAGAGTTGAGGGCATGCACGCCCCCGCCCCGTCCGCCGCCG
>CAXNGP010000254.1:0-4183 GCA_964201845.1 Pirellulales bacterium | reverse complement strand
GGCTTTGACGCGATCACCTCGACCCGGTGGCTGCCGGCCACGACGCCGTCTTCCGGCTGCCAGGTCGAGAGCGTGAACCGACCATCGGCGCCGATCCGCCCCCCGGCCGCCCGGCCGCCCATCGGAGCCACCAGGACGGCCCCCGCCTGGAGCGGCTTGCCGTCCACCGCCACGGTGCCGGAAACGGGCACGAGCGACGGTCCGCGACTGCAGCCAAGCACGAGGCAGCCGGCCAGGACGCACGCGGCGAATCGAGTGAGAACCGCCATCGTGCTGCTCACAGGGAGTCGAGAGCCGTCGTGTCGCCGCCGGCCACGGTCGAAAGGGCCCGGTACACCGTGAGGTCTACCGTGTCGCTCACCCATACGGTGCTGCCGCCCACCAAAGCGAACTGCACTCCTCCCGCATGCTGGCTGGCGAAATCGCCGTTCCACGTGTTCGAGGCGTCATACACCCAGGCCGTGGCGCACGGCACGGGGGAGAGCGAAGAGTTGGGCGGGCACTCGGTGGTCCGCATCGTGTCCACGTGCCGCACCCCCATCGTCCAGATGTTGCGGCTGTTGTTGGTGTGGTTGTTCACCGACTCGCCCACCAGGAACGTGTTCGACAAGCCGTCCTTGATCGCGGCGGCCGTCCGCTGGTTGAGGTAGCGGAACATCCCGGTGTTGAAGTGCTTGGCATCCGGGCTCGACTGGTGGCTCGGGCCCATGGTGCCGGCGCACAGGGCATACGACCCCACCGCCACGAACGGGATGCCGGAAAAGTTGACCAGTTGCGGCTCGCTCGCGTCGCTCGGGCACGCCATCACGGGCGGGCGGGCGGCGAGCGCCGCCATGACCCGCGTGGTTCTCCATTCGCTGCCGGAGAGGGGCCAGAGCCAGCCGACGCCGAACGTCGTCAGGAACTCGTCATACAGGGCCTGCTGCTCGAGGGCGGGCAGGACCCAGACGAAGCCACTCGTGCCGGGCCGCCGCGGAGCATCGATATTCGCCGAGCAGCCGTACCGCACGGCCGTATTCCCGTCGCACTGGGCTCTGCCCGGGGGAAAGAACCCGTTCGCCAACTCGTGCGCGAGCATCGCCAGCGCGAGCTGTCGAAGATTGTTGCCGCATTGCGTGCGGCGGGCCGACTCCCGTGCTCCCTGCACCGCCGGCAGCAGCAGGGCCACCAGCAGGGCCAGAATGACGATCACCACGAGCAACTCGACGAGGCTGAACCCCGGTCGGGCGGTGAGCGGCGTCGTCCGAGTCGACCGCAACGAAATCCCCATGCCGGAACTCTAACTTCAACCAAGTGTCCGGGCGTGAATCCGGCGGATTCCCGCCAGCTTTACGGAGCCTCCGGCGAAGCTCTCGATGCGAATCGCATCTGGACGATCCCCTTCTAACCTCACCCCTCCCAGGGCCGGGCCGCCTTGCGGTATTGCATCGGCGACATGCCGTGGGCCGCCTTGAACAGGTTGCAGAGCTGGGCCGCGTGGGCGAAGCCTGACCGCACCGCGACCACCAGCAGCTTGTGGTCGGTCTCCACGAGCAGCCGGCGGGCCTCGGCGAGCCGGGTGCGCATGATCTCGTCGTGGATCGTGCGGCCCAAGTGCTTTTGAAACTTCTTGTCGAGCACCCGCCGGCTCACGCTCGTGGCCGCCGCCACGTCGTCGGAAACGAGCGTGTCGCAGGCCCGCGTGCGGATCAGCCGCAGGGCACGGCGGATGTCGATGTCGGCGATCGCCAGCGTGTCGCTGCTCTGGCGGATGGAAACGCCCAGTGGCGGCACCACGACCACGTCGTCACCCCGTCCGGCGCCGCTCATCCGCTCGTCGAGCAGCCGGCACGCCTCGAACCCGATCCGGGCGAGGTTGTGGGCCACGCTCGTGAGGGCGGGCGTGGCGATCTCGCAGAGCACATCGTCGTCGTCGATACCCACGACGGCCACGTCCTCGGGCACCGACAGACCCCGCTCCCGGCAGACCTCCAGCAGTTGCACGCCGCGCACGTCGTAGGCCGCCACGATCCCCACCGGCTTGGGCAGGCTCTCGAACCATCTGCCGAGGAGGTCGCGGTCTTCCTCGATCGCGGCTGCACGGGCGGCGGCGGCCGATCGCCGGCCGACCAATCCTGCCGGCGTCGGCGCGGCGGCGAGCGAAACCGCCCCCCCGCGTCTCCGGCCCCCCACCGGCCCCGCCCCCTCTTCGAAGACGTGGGTCTGCCCTCCGACCCGGGCCGTATGCCGCAGGAAGGCATCGCCCCGGGAGGCGGACCAGTCGGCGGCCACGGGACAGAACGCCAGGTCGTTGAAGCCGCGATCGACGAGGTGCTCGACGGCCAGCCGCATCACGGCGTCGTCGTCGGTGTAGACGCCGGGCAGCGGATCGGCGGCCAGCACCCGGCGGAGAAACACGACCGGCCGGGAGGGCCCGCGCCACTCCGGCGGCAGGGCCTCTTCGCTGAGCCGGCTGATCACGCCCTGGCCGTGCCAGCGGGCCAGCCAGTCGGGAGCCGGGTCGTCGAGCCCCCGCTCGTCTATCGCGATCGTCCAGTCAAGCCGCTGGTGGAGCCAGGTGGAGATCCCCTTGAGAACACCGCGGCCGTAGGCTTTTGACGTCTCGATGACGAGCGCCACCTCCCGCGGCGAGCGGTCGGGGGTCGGGGCGGCGTCGGGGCGTTGGGGGCGGCGGCGTGTGACCACGGCAATCGGTTTTCGGGGGTGATCGCGTCGCTCGACGGCCGGCGAACGCGACTACCATTGTGCCCGAACGCGGGAGTTGAAGCCCCGGGAAACCCGTCGCCCCCCCTCTGACGGGCGATCAGAGATGTGGAGCTTCCGTGAGCCCGAAGAAACACGTTCCGTCCCAATAACTTCTCAGTACTCAATGGAAACCTCGGTTGCCGAAGCCTGCCGGGCCCTTCGAGCCCGGCAGGGGTCGACGGCCGTCGGCGTGTACGGCCACGACTCCGCCACGCGGACGGTGTGGGCCGTCATCGACCACAACAGCGACTTCGCCGTGGTCGTCGTTCCCGAGCCGGGCACGCTGGCCCTCGCCGGCCTCGGCCTCGCCGCGGCCACCGCCCTGCTCCGCCGCCGCCGGGCCGCCTGAGGTCGCTCGAACGCCCACCGCCGGTCGCTTCCGGCAAGGCTCTGGTGAGCTGCGGCAAGCGCACGCCGCGGCTTCCCCCTATGCTGTCGGGTCGATCGTCACGTCACCGGGAGACACGCGCCGTGCACCTTTCGCCTCGCCCGACCACGTTGCTCGCCTGCGTCGCCTGGCTTGCAATCACCACGGCCGCGGCACTCGCCGCCGAGCCGGCGTCACGGCGGATCCTCACCTGCGGCAAGCGGACGGCGCTTGTCGAGATCACGGCCGAGCATCCCGCCGGCCGCGTCGAGTGGAGCCACCCCGCCAACACCCGCGAGGGCTGGGTGCTCCCCGACGGCAACGTGCTGCTCGCCCTTTCCAAGGGAGGCGACACGCCCCGCGGTGCGGTCGTCGAGATCAAGCGAGGCACCGGCGGCCAGCCCGATCAGGTCGTCTGGCGCTACGACGGCACGCAGGACGAGGTCAACAGCATCCAGAAGACACCCGAGGGCACCTACGTGCTCAGCGAGGCCGGGCCGAACCCCCGGCTACTCGAGATCGCGGCCGATGGCGCGGTCAAGGTCGAGATTCCGCTCGCCTGTCAGAAGCAAAACCACCACATGCAGACCCGCATGGCCCGCAAACAGCCCGACGGCACGTTTCTCGCTCCGCACCTGCTCGACTTTGCGATCAAGCGGTACAACGCCTCGGGCCGGGTGCTCGAGTTGATCAGCACCCGCGTGCCGGGTGAGCCCAAGGTCAACAGCTGGCCGTTCACGGCGATCGTGCTCGCCGATGGCGGCATCCTCGCCGGCCTCACCAACGGCAACCGCGTGGCCGAGTATGCCGCCGACGGGTCACTGCGCTGGGAGATCACCACGGCCGACGTCGACTGCGCGATCGCCGACGCCTGCGGCATCCAGCGGCTGCCCAGTGGCAACACGATGATCGCGAGCTACCACATCGGCAAGGGAGGCGTCCGGCTGCTCGAGGTCACGCCGGAGAAGCAGATCGCCTGGACGTGGACGGCCGACGTCCCGGCCGTCCACCACTTCCGCGTGGTGAGCATCGACGGCAAAGACCTCCCCTGGCCACCGCTGCGGTAAGCCG
>CAXNGP010000253.1:0-4194 GCA_964201845.1 Pirellulales bacterium | reverse complement strand
GCGCCTATGCCACCGGCGTGCTCGTGCTGCTCTCGAGCGCGGCCTTCGGCACCTTCCTGCAGGTGGCCCGCGGGCCGGCGGCCACGCCGGCCGAGCGTCGCCGCCGGGCCTGGGCCACGGCCGGCTACGGCCTCGTGCTCGCGGTCTTCATCTACACCACGCTCGCCAACATCGTCGAGCGTCCCGAAGGGATCGTGATCGCCTCGATCTTCATCGCGGCGGTGCTCGGAATCTCGTTCGTGTCGCGGGCCTGGCGCAGCGGCGAACTCCGCCGGAAGCCGTTCCGGTTCGCCGACGCCGCCGACCGGATGCTCTGGACCGACATCACGAGCGACCTGCCGTTTCGCGTGCTGGTGCCGCACCGGCCCGACCATCGCACGCTGGCCGAGAAGGAGCAGGAGATCCGCCGCAAGCACCGGATCGACCAGCGGGTCAGGCTCGTGTTCCTGGAGGTTCACCAGGGCGACGTGAGCCGGTTCGAGAGCGAGCCGGTGCTCTCGGTGGCCGAGGAGGAGGGGCGGTTCGTGATCACGGCCCGCGACTGCGTCTCCGTGTCGCACACGATCGCCCAGGTGGCCCTGGAACTGGCCGCGGGGGGGCGGCCGCTCGACGTGATTTTTGGGTTCAGCAAGGGCTCGCCGCTGCGGCTGGCCCTCGACTTCGTGCTGTTCGGTTCGGGCGACATCCCGGCCCGCGTGGTGGATCTCTTCGAGCGGGCCGTGCCCGACCCGGCCGCCCGGCCCACGGTGATCGTGGCGTCGTAGGAAAGACTTCCGCTTGCCCGGCTGCCGCAGGCGCCGTCAGGATGGCGGGGCCGCGGCGGGAGTCGCCGCCTCGCCTACCCGGAGATCCGCGATGCCGCGCCCCCCGTCGTTCGCCGCCGTTGCCCTGGCCGCCCTGATCGTCGT
This sequence comes from Pirellulales bacterium, assembly GCA_964201845.1. Classification (GTDB taxonomy): domain Bacteria; phylum Planctomycetota; class Planctomycetia; order Pirellulales; family UBA1268; genus QWPN01. The sequence goes on along the minus strand of CAXNGP010000253.1, from coordinate 3,286 downwards.
GGCAGCCTCGGACGTGGACGGGGCCGACGAACCGCCTCTCAAGGTGGGCGTGTACGAACTCCCCGGTATCTGCCAGGTGGAGGGCACCCGGCCCGTCGGGATTGCCGTCGATTTTTGGAAGGAGGTCGCCGGCCGGTTGGGCCTCGAGTCGACCTTCGTGGTCGAGAAAGACGTCGCCTCATTGATCGCCGACACCGCCGCCGGGCGGGTCGACGTGATGCTCGGGCCCCTGACCGTGACGGAGGCCCGGGAGCGGCAAATCGACTTCACACACCCCCTGTTGACGTCGGGCATGCGGATCGCGGTGCCCGGCCGCGAGGCCCGGTCGTGGTTCGCCCCGCTCGTGTCGGTGCTCTCCCGCGAACTGCTCGGCATCGCGTGCGCGATCGTCGGCCTCGTGATCGTCACCGCCCATGTCCTCTGGTTCGTGGAACGGGCCCGCAATCCCCAGGCATTTCCGCCGGGCTACCGCGAGGGCATCCGGGAGGCGATCTGGTGGAGCATTTCCACGGTGATGACCGGGGGCTGCGACAACAAGGCGATCGAGACGACGGCCGGCCGCGCGGTGGCGATCGTCTGGATGCTCGGCGGCATCGCGGCGATCGCCACGCTCACCGGCACGATCGCCGCCAAGCTCACGGCCGAGCAGGTCACCGGGTCGATCCACGGCCCCCGCGATCTCGCGGGCCGGATGGTCGGGGTGATGAAAGACTCCGTGGCGGTGCAGGCGGTCAAGGCCCGCGGCGGCAGCGTGCTGTCGTACCCCAGGCTGCAAGACGCCCTTGCCGCCGCCCGGCTGGGCGAAGTGGAGGCGGTCGTGCACGAGAACCACATCCTCCAGGCCCTGCTCGTCGAGCCTGGCCACGCCGCGATGCGGCTGGTGGGGCCGATCTTCGAAACCTACGACTTCGCCATGGCCGTGCCGCCCGGGAGCCCGCTCCGCGAGACGCTCTCCACGGCGATCCTGGCGGCCCGCGAAGATGGCTCGCTCGCGCGGATCATGGAGCGGTCGTTCGGCAGGCAGGAATGACGCCGGCGTCAGGCCCCGGCAGAGTCGTCGGTTTCCATTGCAGCGTGGCCGCAGCAGAAGGCCAAAACGACTCTGTTCTCGACGGCCCGTCAGTTCTTCTGAACGGCTGCCGTGAGATCGGCCGCCAGGAAGGCGGCCTTGCCCGGCATGGCAAACCTTGGCTTTGCCATCGCCGGGCGGAGTAAGCCGGGCCAGGGATGGCCGGCGCCGCGACGACGACGGTCCGTCAGTTCTTCTGAACGGCCGTCGTGAGATCCAGAATCGCCTTCTTGCCGTCGGCGAAATACATGAGCGTGTTGTCGGCCGCGAAGAGCGGGTTGGGGATGCCGGCGAAGCCGGGCGAGAGCGACCGCTTCACCACCACCACCGTGCGGGCCTTGTCGACGTCGAGGATCGGCATCCCCGCGATCGGGCTCGTGGGATCGTTGCGAGCCGCCGGGTTCACCACGTCGTTGGCGCCGATCACGATCGCCACGTCGGTCTCCGGGAAGGTGGGATTGATGTCGTCCATCTCCCGGAGCTTTTCATAGGCGATGTCGGCCTCGGCCAGGAGCACGTTCATGTGCCCCGGCATCCGGCCGGCCACGGGGTGGATCGCATATTCGACCGTCGTGCCCCGCTTCTCCAGGGCGTCGGCCAGTTCACGGACGGCGTGCTGGGCCTGGGCCACGGCCAGACCGTAGCCCGGCACGATCACCACGCGCTCGGCCCCCTCGAGCACCATCGCGATCTCCTCGGCGCTCACGCTCTTGATCTTGCCGGCGTAGACGTCGTCGCCGCTGACGGCCGCCGTCGTGCCCAGGCCGCCGAACAAGACGCCCACGAGCGAGCGGTTCATCGCCTGGCACATGATGGCCGTGAGGATCAAGCCCGAGGCGCCCACGAGCGACCCGGCGATCACGAGCACGGAGTTGTCGATCACGAAGCCGGCGGCGGCGGCGGCCAGGCCCGAGTAGCTGTTCAAGAGGCAGATCACGACCGGCATGTCGGCCCCGCCGATCGGCATGGTGAGCGTGATGCCCAGGCCGCTGCCGACGATCACCAGCAGCCAGAAGAGCAGGTTCGACGAGGGGTAGGCACAGAATCCCCAGCCGAGCAGGAGCGTGGCCACGGCCAGGCCGAGGTTGATCCAGTGGCGGTTGGGATGTGTCCACGGCTTCTTGAACTGCGGCAGTTCTTCGAGTTTGCCGAAGGCGACGAGGCTGCCCCAGAAGGTGACGGCGCCGATCAGGCCGGTGAGCGCGGTGGCGATCGCAAACTGCGTCCACGCGCCGAGCGGGCTTTCGGTCAGCTTGGCGGTGGCGGACGCGTTCCAGAGCTCGGCCCCGGCCACGAAGGTCGAGGCGGCCCCACCGAATCCGTTGAGCAGCGCCACCATCTGCGGCATGCCGGTCATCGGGTATTTGACCGCCATGACGGCGCCCACCGCAGCGCCGATCGCTGCGGCGATGCCCACCAGCACGAGCGGCCAGGCGCCGCGTTCGGCGAACGATTCGAGCACCGGCTTCTCGAAGCAGGCGGCAATCAGGGCGATCGCCATCCCGACGGCGCCCAGGTAGTTGCCCTTCACGGCCGTGCGCGGGCCGGTCATGAGCTTGAAGGCCACGATGAACAGCATCGAGGCCGCCAGATAGGCGAGGTTGATCCAGGCTTGGCTCGACATCTCGGGCTACTTCTTCTTCGGTTGGAACATTTCGAGCATTCGATGGGTGACGACGAAGCCGCCGGCCACGTTCACCATCGCCAAGACCACGGCCAGGAGGCCGAGGAGGTTGCCGAACCGGTAGCCGGCGGTGGCGACGGCTCCGGCCACCACGATCGCGCCCACCGCCGTGATGCCGGAGATCGCATTCGAGCCGCTCGTGAGCGGCGTGTGGAGCCGCTGGGGCACCTTGGTGATCACCTCGAAGCCCACCCACATCGCGAGCAGGAACACCGTCAGCAGGCGGATGAACTTGGCCGCCGGATCCTCCGGGGCGGCCACGGCGTCGGCGAGCAGGATGGCGAACAGAGGCGTGGTCATGGGACGATCCGTGCGGGGGCGGCGATCAGGAGGCCGGGGCCGAGGTGGCCAGCGGCGGCAGGGCGAGCTTCTCCCGGATCTTGGGATGCACCACCTGGCCGCCTGAGGCCACGAGCGTGTCGCGGACGATCTCGTCGTCGGCGGCCACGTTCGGCAGGCCGCACTTCACGAGATGGGCGAGAAACGTGGCGATGTTCTTGGCGTAGAGCTGGCTCGTGTGGCCGGCCACGTCG
>CAXNGP010000252.1:0-4199 GCA_964201845.1 Pirellulales bacterium | reverse complement strand
CTTCGCCGAGACGTCCCAGAGCTTGATGGCTCCGTCGAGGCTGGTGCTCGCCAGCCGCGTGCCGTCGGCATGCTGCTGGTCGAGCGTGATCAGCAGCGGCGCCCCCGCCGGCAGCGTCACCCCGGCCGGCACCTCGAACGTGGCCACCTGCGGCTTGCCGATCCCGCCGGCGATGGCCCAGCCGGTATCGGCCTTGTCGTCGATCATCGCCGCGGCGCTGAAGGCGTCCTGCGTGAAACTGACCGTGGCGGCCGAGAACTTCACGGGCGTGGGCGTCTCGGGCTTGCCGGGCTGTCCGTGGGCCACGCTGAACGTGCTGAGCACGAAGTTGCCGTTCGAGGCCCGGCCGGGACCCTGGGCCGGCAGGCTCGGGTCGGGGAGCACCTCGAGCTGGATCGCGGACACCCGCGTGCCCGCCGGCACGGCGGCCTTGAGCGTGTAGGTGTCCTTGGCGAGGTTGCCCGTCACCACGACGACCCCGTCGGCGGCGATCGCGGCGGTCGCGCCGGCGGCGCTTTTGAACTCCGCGGGCACCAGGGTCGCCATCGACGGCGCCGGCGGCGGTGGTGGCGGCGGGGGCGGTGGCGGGGGCGGTGGGAGCAGCTTGGCCGCCGGCAGGGGCACGAACTGCGGCCCGGCGTGGCTGCCGACGAACAGCGACTTCCCGTCCGGCGCGAACTCGACGCACCAGGCGCTCGACTTCAGCTTTTCGGGCCCCTCCTGTTCGCCCTTCGCCGAGACGTCCCAGAGCTTGATGGCTCCGTCGAGGCTGGTGCTCGCCAGCCGCGTGCCGTCGGCCGAAAAGGCGAGGCTCGTCACCCAGTCCTTGTGGCTGGCGAGCGTCGCCAGCGAGGTATTGTCGGCGGTCTTCCAGAGCCGGACGGTGCGGTCGGCACCGCAACTGGCCAGCGTGCCGCCGTCGGGCGAGTAGGCGACGGCCCAGAGCGAGTCGCCGTGGCCTTCGAGCTTGCCCTTCTCGGCCCCGCTCGCGGGATCCCAAAGCTTGACGAGTTTGTCGCTCCCGCCGCTGGCCAGCGTCTTGCCATCGGGAGAAAAAGCCACGCAGGTCGCCGCCCCGGCGTGGGCGGCGACGGTCTTCACTTCCGCGCCGCTACCGGCATCCCAGATCACGACCGTGCCATCCTCGCCCGCGGAGGCCAGTCTGGTGCCATCGGGGGAAAAGGCGAGCGACCGCACCCACCCCTTGTGCTTCGCGAGGTCGTGCTTGGCCGTGCGGCCGGGCAGGTCCCAGAGCTTCACGAGGCCATCGTAGCCGGCCGTGGCGGCGAGCTTGCCGTCGGGGGAGATCTCGACCGCCCAGACGGCCGTCGGATGACCCGCCAGGTCGGCGACCCGCGCCCCGTCGGCAGGATTCCACGCGACCACGTCCCCCGGGCGGTACAGCAGGCTCTCGCCTCCTGCGGTCAGGAGCAGCGAGCCGTCGTTCGCGTAGTCGGCGGCGATCACCCAGCGCTTGAAGTCGGCGAGTTTGGTCGCCGCAGCGGGCTGGGCGGGTGCCGGGGCCGGCGGGGGATTCTGGCCCCGGGCGGTGACAGCGGCCACGAGGCAGCAGGCAAGGAGTGCGACGGGGAGCGCGAATCGGGTCGGCATCACGGTGGTCTCCGGGACGGGGCGACGCGGAAAAGAGCGGCGAGGGGCGGCGCTTCTCCGGCAATGGCTGGGCATGGAATGCCACGGCGGCCCGCCAGTATAGTTGCGGTCAATCTCCCCTGCGCTGGGCCGGCCTCGGCGGTGCGGCAGCGTGGGGGCAGCCCTTCCTCCCGGGGATCTTTCGGCATGACGGCCAGTCGCTCCACCTCGAAGCCGCGGGCCGGTCGCCGGGCCGTGCTCGTGGCCAGCGGAGACCTTCGCGAGGAGGCCAACCGCGTCTGCTGGCCGGCCCAGAAGGCCATGGAGGCCGAACTGACGGCCGCCTTCGCCAACGCCGGCTGGAAACTCGAACGCGGCCACGCCCCGTCCCGCACGCGGGGCCACGGCTTCATCGCCGGCGCCCGCGAGGGTCTCGGCGTGTTCGCCGGGATCGATCCCGACGTGCCGTTGGTCGTGGCCGAGGCGGTCTGGCAATACTCCAACCACGTGCTCCCCGGGCTCACGACCCACACGGGGCCGATCCTCACGGTGGCCAACTGGTCGGGCCAGTGGCCGGGGCTCGTGGGCATGCTCAACCTCAATGGGTCGCTCACGAAGTCGGGCGTTCCCTACGCCACGCTCTGGGCCGACGACTTCGCGAGCCCTTCGTTCGGCCGGCACCTTGCCGCCTGGCTCGACTCCGGCGCCGTGCACCACGACACGAGCCACGTGGTGCCCGCCGAGTCGGTGCGCGTCCCGAGCGCGGTTCAGAAACTCGCCGCCGGGATCGCGGCCGACCTGGTGCGGAAGAAGGCCCTGATGGGCGTCTTCGACGAGGGCTGCATGGGGATGGAGAACGCGATCATCCCCGACCGGTTGCTCCACGCCACCGGCGTCTTCAAGGAGCGGCTCAGCCAAAGCGCGCTGTACCACGAAACGATGCGGGTCTCGGACAAGGAGGCCCGTGACGTCTTCCGCTGGCTCGAGCAGGCGGGGATGCGGTTTCACTTCGGCCGGGACGAGGCGACCGACCTGACACGGCAGCAGGTGCTCTTGCAGTGCAAGATGTACGTAGCCGCGTTGCGGATCGCCGACCGCTACGGCTGCGATCTGGTGGGCATCCAGTATCAGCAGGGGCTCAAGGACCTGCTGCCGGCCAGCGACCTCGTCGAGGGGATGCTGAACGACTCGAAGCGGCCCCCAGTCACGGCCGAGGGCTCGTCCCGCGTGCTCTGGAAGGGGCGGCCGCTCGTGCACTTCAACGAGGTGGACGAGTGCGCCGGGCTCGACGGCCTGCTCACGCAGCGGGTTCACGAGGCCCTCGGCGAGCCGGTCGAGAACACGCTCCACGACATCCGCTGGGGTGACTGGGACCAGTCGCGAACCACCGACCAGTGGGTCTGGGTGTTCGAGATCTCGGGGGGTGCGCCCCCCAGCCACTTCACGCGGGGCTGGAAGGGGGCCGAGGGCTTCCGGCAGCCGCCGATGTATTTCCGGCTCGGCGGCAGCACGCTGGCCGGCGTGAGCAAGCGGGGCGAGATCGTCTGGAGCCGGATCTGGGTGGATGGGACGGGTGGCTCGGAGCGGCTCTGCATGGACATCGGCCGGGCCGGCGTCGTGGCACTCCCCGAGGCCGAGACCCGCCGCCGGCTCGACGCCACCACGCCCCAGTGGCCGATCATGCACGCGATCACCTACGGCGTGACCCGCGACCAGATGATGGCCCGCCACAAGGCGAACCACGTGCAGGTGGCCTACGCTCGTGACGCGGCCGCCGCCGACCGGGCGGCCCTGGCCAAGGCGGCCGTGGCCCGGGCGCTGGGCATCGAGGTCTCGTTCTGCGGCACCCGCGGGCTCGGCCCGGCTCCGAGCGTCTGCTGGTAGGAGGCGCCGGCCGAAGCACGTCGGTGCATTCCGGGGTTGCCCGTGCCCTGGCGCCCGCGGGCATTTCGGGCTCACCGCCTTGATTCGGTCCCGTGCCCTCCCGGAAGATGCCTGGTTTTCCCGACCCTCGGCAGGGAGCCAGCATGAAAACCCAGGGCTATCTCGGCATCGACGTCGGCACCCAAGGCCTGTCGGTGATCTTCGTCGCCGAAGATCTCCGAATCCGCGGCTCGGGAGACGGCGCCTACGAGATGGTGCCCGGACTCGACGCGGGCTCCTACGAGCAGCGGCCCGCCGACTGGGAGGCGGCGCTCAAGGCCGCGCTGGCCGATCTGCGCACGAAGCTCGCCCGCCACGGGATCGAGCCTGAGGTGCGGGCGATCGGGATCTCGGGGCAGATGCACGGCGAGGTGCTCTGCGACGCCGCCGGCGACCCGCTGGCCCCCGCGCGGCTCTGGTGCGACGGTCGCAACGAGTCAGAGGGACACGAGCTCACCGACCTGCTCGGCGTCAAGTGTCCCAAGCGGCTCACCGCCTCGCGCTGGCTGTGGACGATCCGCAACCGGCCCGACTTGGCGAAGCAGGTCGCCCACATCATCACGCCCGGCGGTTGGATCGCGCGCCGACTCACCGGCCACTGGATCCTCGGGATCGGCGACGCCTCGGGGATGTTTCCGATTCGTCAGGCCACGCTCGACTACGACGCCGAGCGGCTCGCCGACTTC
>CAXNGP010000251.1:0-4208 GCA_964201845.1 Pirellulales bacterium | reverse complement strand
CACAACTCGGCCTGGCCGTCGCGGCCGGCATGCGGCAACTGTTTCGCCGGGCGGTGGAGCCGGCGGAGCCGGGCTCGGCCACGATGCCGGAGCCACTCGCGCCCAAGGAACACGACTGGGTGTTCGACGTGCACGACGCCATCGAACTGGCGCGGGTGGTGGGCCGCGGCCGGCGGTCGAGCGTCGGGGTCTACGGCTTCAGTCGCGGCGGGCTGATCCTCGAAGCCGGGCGGCTGCTCGCCGCCGACGGCACCTCCGGGGACGATGCCCGCCGGGAGTTTTCGCCGATGATCGCCCGGGTGCGCCTGCCTGCTGCCTGGCGGTGTGTCGTGATCGCGGCCCGCGATGCGATCGGGCTCTCCGGGCCCGCCGAGCGGGAGGCCTTCGCCAGGCTGCCACCGGTCGCTCCGGAGGTGACGACGGAACTCTCCCGGATCGCGCTGCTCGAGCTTCTGCCGGCGGCCGTCGAGGGGAAGTTTGCCGAGTTCGCGGCCGCCGTGCGCCGCTACGGTGACGTCGCGGGCCGGCCGTTCGCGTCGGAACAGGAGCGGCTGCCCCACGCACCGGCGACAGCCCAGCTCCTCGAGCTGCTCGGCGAGCTGGGCGTGGAGGGGGCGGCACAGAGCAGCTGGGGCCCGACCGTGATGGCCTGTTGCCCGTCGCTCGAGGCTGCCGGCGACCTCGTGGAGGCGCTCGACCGGCTGGGGCTCGCCCAACACCACGAGGTGGTGATCGCCCGCTTCGATTCGCAGGGCGCGGTGCTGCGGGAAATCGAATAGCGACTCAGGCCTGCTGCGGCCGCAGGCCGTAGTCGACGATCGCGCGGCGGAGCTTGTCGGCGTGGGCCGGCTCGAGGGGCACCAGCGGCAGCCGCACGTCACCCGTGTCGCGGCCCACCATCGCGAGCGCCGCCTTGATCGGGATCGGGTTGCTCGCCAGGCCGAGCAGGTCGCGGCAGAGCGTGAACAGCTTGAGGTGCCAGGCCCTGGCGGCGGCCAGATCGCCGGCGTCGAAGCTGTCGCACAGCGCCTTCATGTCGGCGGGCACGAGGTTGCCCACCACCGAGATCACGCCGCGGCCGCCGATCGCCAGGAGTGGCAGCGTCATGCTGTCGTCGCCCGAGAGGAGCGTGAGGTCGGTGGCGGCCAAGACCTGCGAGGCCTGGTCGAGCGAACCGGTCGCCTCCTTGACCATCGCGATCCCGGGGAGCTCGGCGAGCCGGATGATCGTCTCGGGCTCGATGTTGCGGCCGGTGCGGGCCGGGATGTTGTAGACGCAGATCGGGATGTCGACGCATTCGGCGAGCGCCTTGAAGTGCTCGTAGATGCCCTGCTGCGTGGGCCGGTTGTAGTAGGGGCCGACGACCAGCGCCGCGTCGGCGCCGGCGCGGGCGGCGAACTTCGTCAGCCGCACGGCCTCGGCGGTGGAGTTGCTGCCGGTGCCGGGCATCACGAGGATCCGACCGGCCGCCGCCTGCACGCTCTCGGCGATCACCCGCTCGTGCTCGTCGTGGGTGAGCGTGGGCGACTCGCCCGTCGTGCCCACCGGGCAGATGCAGGTCGTGCCCGCGGCCGCCTGAAACGCGATCTGCTCCCGCAGCCGGTTCGAGTCGATCGTGCCGTCGCGGAAAGGCGTCACGATGGCGACGGAGAGGCCGGCGAAACGTTCGGCACGGGTGGGCATCAGGTCGGAAACTCCAGGGAGGGGCCGCCGCGGCGGGGCCCGGCAGTTGCCGGCCCACCTGCGGCTGCGCGAGGATATGATTTCCACGGCGGTCCGGCAAATGCGGGGCGTGAGTCGGGGAGGCCAGGGGCCTGCTCTGCGCGTCACGCCCCCCCGGCGCGATCCTCGGGAGCGACGGTTGCATGGCGCGGCACAAGCAGGAGGCATCAGGGCCGCCGATGGTTGGTCGTCCTCCGCTGCGACCGGGTCGGCCGCGTCGGGGAGCCGACGAAGCCGCGGCGAAGGTCGTGGCCGCCGGCGGTCGCCGCGCGGCGCTGGGGGTGATCCTCGGCACCGGCATGGGCGGGCTCGTCGACCGGCTCGAGGATGGCTGGGCCATGCCGGGCGTCGACACGGGTTGGCTGGCCCGGTCCACGGCCACGGGGCATGCCGGACGGATCGCCTGCGGCCTGGTCGCCGGCGTGCCGGTCGTGATGCTCCAGGGCCGCGTCCACGGCTACGAGGGTTTCGCCCCCGAGATGCTCACGCGGGGGGTCGAGCTGATGGCGGCGATCGGCGTCGGCCGGCTGCTCGTGACCAACGCGTCGGGCGGCCTGCGGCCCACCATGACCAGCGGTGAGCTCGTGATTCTCACCGACCACATCGACCTCGTGCGCCGCCCGTGGGGCGACGCGCTCGAGCCGGCGCCGCCGCGGGCGCCGGCCGACGTCCACGCTTCCTACTACGGCGCCGATCTCGGGGAACGGGCCTTGGTCGCGGCCCGGCGGGCCGGGGCGATCGCCCGCCGCGGCGTGTACGCGTTTCTCTCGGGGCCGAGCTACGAGACGCGGGCCGAATACCGGATGCTGCGGCGGATCGAGGCCGACGTCGTGGGGATGTCGACGGTTCCGGAGATCGTGGCGGCGGCCCGCATGGGCCTGGACGTGGTGGCTTGCTCGGTGGTCACCAACGTGGCCCGGCCCGACGCGCCGGAACACACCGACGCCGAGGACGTCTGCCGCCTCGCGGCCGATGCGGCCGACGGCGTGTGGGCGATCCTGCAGGAGTTGGCCCGCGACGCGGGGCCGCCGACCGTGGCCGGGGCCGCCGCGTGACCAAGCCCCGCACGACGATCCTGCTCACCAACGACGACGGCATCGATGCCCCCGGGCTCGCCGCGCTGGCAGTCGCCGCGCGGTCGCTCGGCGGCGAGGCGGTGGTGGTGGCGCCGGCCGAGCCCCACTCGGGCTGTGGCCATCGGGTGACGACCGGCCGGCCGCTGGCCGTCGAGGAAGTCGGGAAGGGGCGATTCCGCGTGTTTGGCACGCCGGCCGACTGCGTACGGCTGGGGCTGGCGGAACTCGTTCCCGACGCGACGCTCGTGCTCTCGGGCATCAACGCGGGGGGCAACCTCGGCGCCGACATCCACCACTCGGGCACGGTGGCCGCGGCCCGCGAGGCGGCGCTGCACGGGCGGACGGCCGTGGCCGCCTCGCAGTATCACCGCCGCGGCAGCGAGATCGACTGGGCGCGGGCGGCGGCATGGCTCGCCGACGTGCTCGGGGAGATCGATCGGTCGGCCGCCGGCCCGGGCGAGTTCTGGAATGTGAACTTCCCCGACCTCGGTGCGATGCAGCAGCGGCCGCCGGTGGTCGAGTGCTTCGTCGATCCCTCCCCGTTCGCACTCGAGTATCGCCGCACCGACGACGGCTGGCACTACGACGCGAGCTACCATCAGCGGCCGCGGCGGACGGGCGGCGACGTGGCGACCTGCTTCGGCGGCGCGATCGCGGTGTCGCGGCTGCGGGTGGTCTGAGCGGGGCGGAGCGGAAAGGGTGCGGCTGGGGCGACGGTGTGAGATGATGGGAGCGTTCCTGTCCCGCCCGGAGACTCCACGATGGCCGCCCTTTTCCAGCGGATGACCATGGCCCTCGTGGCCAGTGGCTTTTTTCTCGTGCTGGCAGGTGCCGGCCCCGTCGCCGCCAATCCGTTCGGCGTGGAGCGGCAAGGGGGCGACGCCATCGCCGCGGTCCGGTCGCTCACGCCCGAGCAGGCCCGCGAGCTCGTGGCCAAGCGATCGGACGCGACCGTCCGGATCGGCACCGGCAACGCTCCCCTCGCGTTCGCCGGAAACGGCATCTCCCTGCGGGGTGCCCTGATGCTCAGCAGCCTCGAATCGCTCGACGCCGACACGGCGGCGGTCTTGGCGGGCTACGACGAGGGGCCGCTCTTCCTCGACGGCCTCTCCACGGTTTCGCCCGAGGTCGCCCGGGCGCTCAAGAACTTCAAGGGTGGACCGCGGAGCTTTGCCTCGTTCGGCCGGTGCCTCTCGCTGGCCGGCCTAGAGACGCTCTCCCCCGAAGCGGCCGCGTCACTCGCGGCCTTCCCCGGCGAAGCGTTGGTTTTGGGCGTGCGCGAGCTTCCCGAGGCGGCATTCCGCCGGCTGATGAAGTTTCAGCGAAGGCTGTACCTGCCCAGACTGGCCAGGATCCCGGCGGGCGCCACCGAGGCGATCGCCGACTATCGAGGCCCGGGCCTGTCGCTGC
>CAXNGP010000250.1:0-4211 GCA_964201845.1 Pirellulales bacterium | reverse complement strand
GACGGCGAGGCGGGAGCGGGCGAGCCGGCCGCCGGGGAGGAACCGGCGCCGGCCGGCGATGCAGCGGAGGAACCGGCCGCCGTTCCTGCGACGACGGTCGCTGCGGTGATTCCCCCGCCGGCCCGTGCCGCCGCCGTCGCCCCCTTCTTGCCGCCGCAGGAGATCCTGCCGGCGGCCGTTCCTCGGCAGCCCACCAACGCGACTCCCGCAGACGCTCCCGCGTCGTCGCCGGTGGCTGGCCAGAACCAGGGCTCGCCCGCCGCGGCTCCCGCGACCGGCGTGGGGCAGGCAAAGGTCGATGCCTTCGGTGGCCGGAGCGGAGCCGGCCGGGCACGGGGCGTCGGGGCCCGCGGCGGTTCGGAGGCCAGTGAGGCTGCCGTGGCGCAGGGGCTCGCGTGGCTGGCCCGACACCAGGCAGCCGATGGGTCGTGGCGATTTGATCTCTCGGGCTGCCGCTGCGATGGGGCTTGTCGGAATCCCGGCAGCGTGCGGAGCACGACCGCGGCCACGGGCATGGCCCTGCTGCCCTTTCTCGGCGCCGGCCAGACGCACGAGCGCGGCGAGCACGCCCAGACCGTCACCCGCGGCCTCTATTACCTGATGAGCAAGATGCAGGCCACGCCCCGCGGCGGCGACCTCTCGGAGGGCACGATGTATGGCCACGGCGTGGCGACCCTGGCGCTCGCCGAGGCGCTGGGGATGACGGGTGACCGGATGCTCGTGCCCTACGTGCGGGACGCCGTCCGGTTTCTCGAAACCTCGCAGGACATGCACGGCGGCGGCTGGCGCTACCTGCCCGGCCAGCCCGGCGACACCACCGTCACGGCCTGGCAGCTGGCCGCGCTCAAGAGCGCCGCCTTGGCGGGCGTGGAAGTTCCCTCGCCGACGATCCATGGAATCTGCGAGTTCCTCGACCGGGTTCAGGTGCAGGGCGGCGAGGGCTACGGCTACATCGCCCCGCAGAAGGACCGGCCCTGCACTTCGGCGATCGGCCTGTTGTGCCGGATCTACACGGCCTGGCCCGAACAGGCCACGCTCGACCGCGGGCTCGCACGGCTCACCGGCCGCGGCCCGGACCGCGAGGCCGTCTACCAAAACTTCTACCTGTCGCAGGCGCTGCTCCTCCGCAATCACCCCGCCTGGCCCCGCTGGAACGCCAAAAACCGGGACCACCTCGTGGCCAGGCAGGATGGCGTGGGCCACGAGGCGGGCAGCTGGTCGTTCACGGATGCCGACACAGCGCCCGGCGGCAGGCTCGGGCACACGGCCCTGGCAATCCTCACGCTCGAGGTCTACTACCGGCTGCTGCCGATCTACACGGACGAGGCCGCCGTCCTGCGGTGGTGAGCTCCCGGAGGCGGGCCGGGGCTGCCCCTCCCTGAAATCCTGAAACAACCGAGGCGCTATACTGACCTCCCAGAGGCCAGCATGCGTTTCAGCACCTACGCCGGGATCGCCGTCGCCGTCGGGGTCGCGTGCGCGGCGATCGGCTGGCTGGGTCTGGCGGGCTGGCTGGCCGTCGTCGTGGTGCTCGCGAGCATCGCCATGCACGTGGCCGGCAACGCCATCGGCACGGGTCTGCGGGATGCGGCCGATCGACGGCTCGAGCGGGTGCCGGGCCAACCGATGACGGCCGTGCCGCGGCCGGCCCCTTCGCACCTGGAGCGGCACACGAGCCTCGGCCGGCTGGTGCCGATCTCCGCCGGGATCGGTGCGGCCTGCGGCGGCGTGGTCGGGACCACGGCGCTCGTGGTCCTCGCCGCCGCGTCGCTGCCCGGAGCGGTGCTCGGCGGCCTCTCCTCGGCGGTGATCGGCGGCCTGATCGGCTTTCTGGCTGCCAGCTTCGTCGAGATCATCCGAACCAGCCTCCGCGAGGCCTTGGCGGCCGAGCGTGAGGGCTGAAACCCGCCGCGCCGTGGAAGCGGCCGCAGGTGCGTGGTACAACCATGGGCACGCGCGCCCGCGCTCCTGCGGGCCATTCCGGAGGATCTCATGGCCAAGCCCCATCGCAACTTGAAGAAAGCCAACCACGGCGCCCGTCCAGCCAACAGCAAGGCCCGGAAAATGAAGCGGAAGCACATCCGCACCTGACCGTCGGCCCCGTGAGAAAGATGAGCGTGTTGCCGTGCCCCCCCGCGACTACATCATCCACCCCAGCGAGTACGACCTCGATCGGGTGATCGCCGACATCCACGAGATCCGCCGCTGGAACCGGCAGCGGTTCGAGATGGAGCAGCTCACGGCGATCGTCCACGAGGACCAGTCCCGCGGGCTGTGCGTCGGCTACAAGGACGTGACGCCCGACGAGTTCTGGACACGGGGCCACTTCCCGGCCCGCCCGCTGATGCCCGGCGTCCTGATGTGCGAGGCGGCTGCCCAACTGTCGAGCTACTACACGCAGAAGCACAACCTCCTCGACGCCACCGTGATCGGCTTCGGCGGACTGGAGGAGGTTCGGTTCCGCGAGCCGGTCGTTCCGGGCGACCGGCTGGTGATCGCCGTGGAGCGGGTCCGGGTGCGGCCGCGGGCGATGATCGTTTGCCGCTTCCAGGGGCTCGTCCGCGACAGCATCGTCGTCGACGGGGTCATCAAGGGCGTGCCGCTGCCCGAAGACCTGTTCGCGGGCTCGGGCCATAGTGCCACCGGCGGGGTCGGGGCATCCTGAAGCCCGATGCCCCGCCGCCCTCCTCGCAAGCCCGATCCCCGGCTCGACCTCTCGGCCCACCTGCTGCCGCTGGCGGCGCTCTCCGATCCCTTCGACCCGGCCAGCGTGTTCCCGACCGCCGCGCCCGTGGAACTCGAGGTGGGCAGTGGCAAGGGACTGTTTCTCTCGTCAGCGGCGGCTGCGGCACCGGACCGCAACTTCCTCGGGATCGAGATCGCCCACGGCTACGCCCGGCTGATCGCCGGCAAGCTCGCCGCCGCCGGGCTGACGAACGCCCGGATCATCCATGGCGACGCCGGGTTCCTCGTCGGCTCGCTCCTCCCCGACGCCTGCCTGGCCGGGATGCACGTCTACTTTCCCGACCCCTGGTGGAAGGCGCGGCATCGCAAGCGGCGGGTGCTCTCGGAGCCCTTCCTGCTCCAGGCAGGACGGGCGCTCGCGCCGGGCGCCGTGCTTCATGTCTGGACCGACGTGGAGGAATACTTCCTCGAGGCGATGGCCGCGGCCCGCACGACCGGGCTGTTCGCCGAACCGCGGGTCGAGCTGCCGGCCGAGCCGGCCCACGACCTCGACTACCGCACCCACTTCGAGCGCCGAACCCTGCTGGCAGGGATGCCGGTCTGGCGGGCGGCGCTCGAGCGGTCGCCCGCCGCGGCGCCGGTGACCCGCGTCAGCGCGTCGCCGCAGGCTCGTACGTCCGGGAGGCCGGCCCGCCCGCCCGCGACTGGTTCAGCGCCAGCTGATAGAGCCGCTCCCCCGCCGGCGTCGGATAGCGGCCCGTGAGACAGGCCTGGCAGAGTTCCTCGGCGGGAAAGCCGATCGACCGGGCCACGCTCTCCACCGGCAGGTAGCGGAGCGAGTCGGCCCCCAGCCGCGCGGCCATCCGATCCTGGGCCTCGTCGGTGAGCGGCCCCCCGGCGAGAAACTCCGGCGCGAACAGCTCGTCGATCGTGGACATGTCGATCCCGTAAAAGCACGGGGCCACGATCGGCGGGCAGGCCACGCGCACGTGGATCTCACGGGCCAGGCCGAGCGACCGCATCCGCCCGAGCAGCACCTTCATGGTCGTGCTGCGGACGATCGAGTCTTCGACCAGGATCACCCGCTTGCCTTCGAGAACCTCGCGGAGCGGCGTGTACTTCGTCTCGGCCTTCGCCCGCCGGCTGGAGGCGCCGTCGATGAAGGTCCGGCCGGTGTAGCGGTTGCGGATCAGGCCCTCGACGGAGGGAATCTGGAGCCGGTAGGCCATCGAGTCGGCCGCGGCCTTGCTCGTGTCGGGCACGGGCACGACCACGGTGTCGGCGTCGATCGTCACGGTCTCGAGGCGGGCCAGCTCCTCGCCGAGCCGCTTCCGCGACAGGTACACGCTGCGCTCGTCCATGGTGCTGGCGACGTTCGCGAAGTAGATCCATTCGAAGAAGCACCGCGCCCGACCGGGCGACTCCGCGAACCGCTCCACCCGCACCTCGCCGCCGTCGACGATCAACGCCGTACCCGGCTCGAGCGAGCGGATCGACTCGGCCGGGAAACCGAGATTGAGCAGCGC
>CAXNGP010000249.1:0-4219 GCA_964201845.1 Pirellulales bacterium | reverse complement strand
CTTCTACCGGGCCGTCGGCTACCTGCCCTGGGCGATCGACAACTATCTGGCGCTGCTTGGCTGGTCGTACGACGACAAGACGGAGTTCTTCTCGCGCGAGCAACTCGTGGAGCGGTTCACGCTGGAGCGGATCAACTCCTCGCCGGCGAGCTTCGACCCCAAGAAGCTGTGGGCGGTGCAGGACCACTACATGGGGGGCCTCACCGCCGACGAGAAGCTCGGTCTGATGCTGCCCTACCTCCAGAAGGCCGGGCTGACGGCCGATCCGCCCACCGCGGAGCAGGTGGCGACGGTGCGCCGGGTGATCGAGGCCTCGGGCGACCGACTGAAAGTGGCGGGCGACATCCTCGCCTACGCCGACTTCTTCCTGGTGGACGAGCCGGAGATGGATCCCGACGCGGTGGCCAAGCGGCTGGCGACGCCCACTGCCCGAGCGCATCTCGAGGCGTTTGCGGCCCGGCTGGCGGCGGTCGAAGCGTTCGAGCCAGGCCCGATCGAGGAGGCCCTCAAGGCCACGGCCGAGGCGGCGGGGGCGAAGGTGGGCGACCTCGTGCATCCGGTGCGGGTCGCGATCACGGGCCGCAGCGTGGGCCCGGGCCTCTACGACTGCCTGGCGATCCTGGGCCGCGAGAAGTCGCTGGCCCGAATCAGCCGGGCACTGCCTCACTGCGGCTGACGCTCGCGGAACGCATCCTCTTCAGCGGCGGGCATCCTGCCCGCCGCGTGCGTGCTCGGTTGGCGAGCCGGATTCCGCGGGGCACAGCCCCGCGGCTACTTGCGGCAATGGGCCGCGAGGGGTTGCCGGTACCCCGGAGCCGGCCTTGCTGGCAAGCGCAGGCAGGATGCCGAAGCGCAGCCAGCATGGAGCGAGCGGAGGCCGGGAGGGCCGAAGCGAACGTCCGGGCGACGGGGTCCGGCAGCCCCGAGCCCGCTCGCTCGAGGCCCGTGCCACCCCGAGCCACGGCACCCAGGATTTTTGCGAAACGGGTAGTCTGCCGACCTCGCACCCACCCCAGGAGCCCCTCATGCCGCTGCTCGTCGTCGGAAGCGTCGCCCTTGATTGCGTCGAGACCCCCACCGCCAGCCGCGACGACGTGCTGGGCGGCTCGGCGGTGTTCTTCTCGTATGCCGCGAGCTTCTTCTCGCCGGTGAAGATGATCGGCACCGTCGGCGAGGATTGGCCGAGCCAACACACGCGGTTTCTCGAGGCCCGCGGCATCGACACCTCCGGGATCGAGGTCATTCCCGGTGGCAAGACGTTTCGCTGGCGGGGCCGCTACCTGCCCAACATGAATGACCGCGAGACGCTCGAGGTGCATCTCAACGTGTTCGGGGAGTTCAAGCCCAAGCTCAACGGCGGGCATCGCGAGAGCAAGTTCGTGTTCCTCGGCAACGCCTCGCCGGTGACGCAGCTTTCCGTGCTCGACCAGGTGCCCGAGGCGAGCCTCACCGTGGCCGACACCATGGACCTCTGGATCAACATCCAGCGGGACGAGCTCGAGGAGTTGCTGCGGCGCGTGGACGGCCTGGTGCTCAACGACGCCGAGGCCAAACTGCTCGCGAAAGACGAAAACCTCGTGCGGGCGGGGCACGCCGTGCGGAAGATGGGGCCGAAGTTCGTCGTCATCAAGAAGGGGGAGCACGGGGCGATGTTCTTCAGTGAGCACGAGATGTATGTCATGCCCGCCTATCCGACGCCCCAGGTGCTCGACCCGACCGGGGCCGGCGATAGCTTCGCGGGTGGGATGATGGGCCATCTGGCGGCGCTCGGCCGGTTCGGCCCGCAGGCCCTCAAGGAGGCTCTCGCCTACGGCGTGATCACGGCCAGCTACACGGTGGAGGATTTCAGCCTCGACCGGCTGGCGGGCATCGAGCGGGCCGACCTCGACCGGCGGCTCGCGGAATACCGCCGAATGCTCATGTTTTGAGCCTGTACGGGCGTCCAGAAAATCTGCTTGCCTGGCCGGCGGGATGCCGATACTATACCCCGGTTCAGTATTCGGTTTCGCGTCAAGTCGCTCGATTCATGGTGGCGAAGCAACCACCCCGACGACGTGCCGGGACCGCTGGGAGGCAGTCGCCATGGTGACCGCAACGGTAGGAGTCAACGGACGGATGGCCAAGGAAAAGAAGAAGGGCGCCGAGGGCAAGGGGAAGCGCGGGGGAAGCGGTGCGGATCCGCTGGCTTTCCTGCAGCAAAACTCGGAGCTGCGGCACACGCTGGCCCAGATCGAAAAGGCGTTTGGCGAGGGCTCGATCATGCCGCTGGGCGGGGAGCGACTGGCCCCCATCGAGGGCATCTCGTCGGGCAGCCTGTCGGTCGACCTCGCCCTGGGCGGGAAGGGCTTCCCGCGGGGCCGGATCATCGAGGTCTACGGTCCGGAGTCGAGCGGCAAGACCACGATCGCCCTCCACGCGATCGCGGCAGCCCAGCGGACGGGCGGCATCGCGGCCTTCATCGACGCCGAACACGCCCTCGACCCGAGCTGGGCCAAGAAGCTCGGCATCTCGCTCGAGCAGATGCTCGTCAGCCAGCCGACCAGCGGCGAGGAGGCGCTGCAGATCGTGGAAATGCTCGTCAAGAGCAACGCGATCGACATCATCGTGGTCGACTCCGTGGCGGCGCTCACGCCGCAGAAGGAGCTCGACGGTGAGATGGGTGATTCGATGGTGGGCGTGCAGGCCCGGCTGATGAGCCAGGCGATGCGGAAGCTCACCGGCGGCATCTTCAAGAGCAAGACGACCGTGATCTTCATCAACCAGTTGCGCGAGAAGATCGGCGTGATGTTCGGCAGCCCCGAGACGACGCCGGGCGGCAAGGCACTCAAGTTCTACGCCTCTTGCCGGGTCGACGTCCGCCGGATCGGCACGCTGAAGGACGGCGAAGAGGTGGTCGGCCAGCGGGTGAAGGTGAAGGTGGTCAAGAACAAGGTGGCCCCACCTTTCCGCGTGGCGGAGTTCGACATGATGCACGCCGACGGGATCAGCACCGAGGGCGACATCCTCGATCTGGCGATGGCGGCCAAGCTGGTCGACAAGACGGGCACGTGGCTGCGATACGGCGAGACCCACCTCGGCCAGGGCCGGGAGCGGGCCCGGCAGTTCCTCAAGGACAACCCCGGCGTGGCTGACGAGCTTCGCGAGAAGATTCTGGCCGCCAAGGAGGAAGTGGTCGCCGTCGACAAGGCGATCGCCGGCGAGGCCGAGGCCCAGGAAGACGAGGACGACGGCAGCGGCGAGTGAGGCCAGGCGAATTCACGGCTGCAGGGGCACTGATTACAAGGCTGCAGGGGCATCCCTGCCCCCTGCAGCCTTGCCGGGCCTCCGCCCGGCGGCCGCACCTCCGGGCGGCCGTGTTCGTGCGCGTCGTGGCTATCGGCGTTCCATTCGGCGCATCAATGGATTGCTCGGGGTTGCCCGTGCCCTCGAGCGAGCTGTGGAAGCGAGCGCAGGCAGGATGCCGAAGCGAGCGGACACGCAGTGAACGGAGGCCTGGAGGGCCGGAGTGAACGTCCAGCGAGAGGGCATGGGCAAGCCCGAGCCTGCGCACCTTGGGGCCGCGTGTGGGGGGCGGGTATAGTGCCCGGTCTCACCACGCCCCCAGGAGCCACCGCCCGAGATGAAGGCCGACGAACTCCGCGAAGCCTACTTGGCCTTTTTCGAGTCGAAGGGCTGCGTCCGCAGGCCGAGTGACGTGCTCGTGCCCCGCTGGGATCCATCGGTGCTGTTCACGCCGGCCGGGATGAACCAGTTCAAGGATCACTTTCTCGGCAAGTGCAAGCTCGAGTTCACCCGGGCCACCACCTGCCAGAAGTGCCTCCGGACCGGCGACATCGACAACGTGGGCCGTACGCCGCGACACCACACGTTTTTCGAGATGCTCGGCAACTTCTCGTTCGGCGACTATTTCAAGCGCGAGGCGATCCACTGGGCCTGGGAGTTTCTCACCGCCAAGAACTGGCTCGGTATCTCGCCGGAGAAGCTTTCCGTGACCGTCTACCAGGACGACGACGAGGCCTACCGGATCTGGGCCGACGAGATCGGGCTGCCCGGGGCGAAGATCACGCGGATGGGCGAGGACGACAACTTCTGGCCCGCGTCGGCACCCTCGCAGGGGCCCGATGGCGTGTGCGGGCCGTGCAGCGAGCTCTTCTACCGGATGCCCGACGGCAGCGACGTCGAGATCTGGAACCTGGTGTTCACGCAGTTCAACCGGCAG
>CAXNGP010000248.1:0-4220 GCA_964201845.1 Pirellulales bacterium | reverse complement strand
TGCTGACCAGGTTGCTGACCAGGTTGCTGACCAGGTTGCTGACCCGGTTGCTGACCCGGTTGTTGACCCTCGTTGCGTTGCTGATCACCGCCCTGTTGCTTTTGCTGGCCCGGCTCACCAGCCTTTTGCTGGCCCGGGTTTTCACCCTGCGGTTGACCGCCCTGTTCGTTGCGTTGCCGGTTCTCGAGGATCCTCTCCATCGCCTCGCCGTCGTTCGTGCCGTCGGCGGCTACGGCCGGGTTCGGTTTCCGCTCGCCCTGCTGGCCACCGGCGTTTTGTCCCGCCTGGCCATCCTGACGCGTCTGGCCCTGCTCGTTGCCTTGACGCTGCCCCTGCCCGTCCTGCTTTTGACCGTTCTCCTGCCCCTGCTGCCGGTCGCCTTGCTGGCCCTGGCCGCCGCCCTGCCGCTGATCGCCCTGCTTGCCGCTCCCTTGGCCGGGCTGTTGTCCGTTTGGATCGGTGCCCTCGCCGGGCTTCTGGTCGTTGCCCTTGCCCTGCTGGCTCGGCTTCTGGCCCTGTGCACCGTCCGTCTGCTTGCCCTGCTCTCCCTTTTGACCGCCCTTCTGGTCGCCGGAGGCATCGCCTTCCTGCTTCTGGTCACCCTGCTTCTGGTCACCCTGCTTCTGGTCACCCTGCTTCTGGTCACCTTGCTTCTGGTCACCTTGCCCACCGGCGTCATCGCCCGGCTTCTTGTCCTCGCCGTCCTTCATGCCCTGTGCGCTGGGCTTGTCCTCTCCAGAGTCACCCTGCTCGCCTTCCGGCTTGTCACCGCCCGCATCGGGCCCGCCGTCGCCGGGCGGGTTTTGATCCCCTTCCGGCTGCTCGCCCTGCCCCTGCCCCTGCGGCTGCGGTGGAGGCGGCTCCTGCGGCGGAGCCGAAGCGTCGATCTCGAGCGACCGCCATTCAGACTGCACTTCGTTCGCCTTCTCGGGCCGCGTGTCGCTGGCCACGGCGCGATACTCGAGCTTCATGCCGGGCTTGGCCCCGAGCGCCTCGGGCACGAGCGTCTCCGCCACGGTCGCGGACTTCCGCGGACCGCCCACGAGCAGTTCCTCGCCCCGCTTGACCGCGGCTCCCGCCAGCCGCGTCTCCACGCGCACGCTCGCCAGCCCGAAGTCGGGATCGACCGCCCGCACGCGCACCGTCACCGGCGCTCCCGGCGGCACCTTGAGCACCTTCGCCTCGGGCACCTCGATCGACACCTCGGGCGCCAGGTCGGGCACCACCTCGACGCGATGCTCGAGGCTGCCCATGACGTCGGCCTCCGACCGGCCGGGAGCCCCGGCCCGCGGCCTGTAG
This sequence comes from Pirellulales bacterium, assembly GCA_964201845.1. Lineage (GTDB taxonomy): Bacteria > Planctomycetota > Planctomycetia > Pirellulales > UBA1268 > QWPN01. The sequence continues at coordinate 2,921 of CAXNGP010000248.1, read as the reverse complement.
ACGAACCGATACGCCGCGAACTCCGGACCACTGCGGTCGGCGTTGAGCTTGAGCGTGAACGTGCCGGTCGCGCGCGTACCCTCCGGCCGCTCGACCGACAGCGACACGTCCCGCCGCCCATCGCAGCCGAGATCGACGGCCGCCGTCTCGAGCGGCCGGTTCGACTCGGCGGTGATGGTCACCCGCGTCCCTTCGACGGCCCGGATGTCGCCCTGCCAGGGAAGCGTCTCCTCCTCGCGTCCGGTGTATTCGGGATAGCGGTAGCGAACCTCCCGCACCAGCAGCGCCGGCGCGTCGCTGAGCACCACCCGGATCCGCTCGCTGCGGGCGTCGCCGGCGGCGATCGTCAGCTCCATCGACTGATCGAGGCCGCGCTCCTCGTCGGGCACCACCACCATCCGCACGCCGCCGGCGCCGGTCGCGAGCGGCATCGTCCACGCCGCCGCCGCGGGATCGGCCGCGCCGTCGTCGCGAAGCGGCCTCACGTTCAGCTCCGGTTTTTCACCGGCATCGAGCCCGTCGATCCGCGCCGAGAGCACGAGCTGCCTGCCGCGATCGAGCTGGGCCACGCCACCCACGACGTCGATCTGCCGCCCGGGGGCGTCCGACGCCGCCGGATCCTCGCCCGGCATCCGCCACGCCAGCCGCGGGGCCGCGATGCTCACCCGCGACGGCGAGGTGAAGCCGCTCCAGGGCGCGATCAATCGGGCCGCCGAGACGACGAAGCTCTTCGGTGCGAACACCTGATAGAGACAGATCAATCCCACCAGCGCCGCCAGGACCCACGCCAGCCGCACCGCGGGCGTGCGATCGACCACGCCTTCGTCGGGCACGCCCGACAGCCGCCTGGCCGCCCGGCGCCGCAGCGACTTGACCACGGCCTCCGCCGCTTCGCCGGCATGCTCCTTGACCAAGACGGCGTTGACCAGATCGTTGTGGAGCTCGGGGTGATCCCGCTCGATGGCCCGCGCGGCGAACACGAGATTGACCCGGTAGCGCACCAGCGGCACAAGCCATCGGGCCGCCGCTGCCACCGCCACCCCGACGCCGGTCGCCAGCCAGGCCCACCGCGCCCACGCGGGCAGACCGCCGGGCACGAGCCAGTGCTCGACGAGCACCCCGACCAGCACCCACGCCACGGCGGCCACTGCGAAGGCCAGCAGGAAGGTGGCCACCACCATGCCCTTGAAGTCGGCGATCGCGGCGGCGAACCGGCGGGCGAGGTATTGCTCCGACTTGGAGCCCTCGATGGCGTCGCGGCCCCAGGGCCGAACGGCCAACGGATCGCCCGCCTGATCGGATACGCTGGCCATGGCCTGGATCCTTCGCTGCGCTGGGTGGATCAGCCGGGGCCGCAGTGGCGACACCGCGCCCGACCAGACGCCGTCTCCCGAGACGACAGGGGAAATCGTCCTTCAAGCGACGACCTCTTCCGTTCTTCCAGTATATGCGGCACAGTCGCCCTCGGGCTCGTTTGTTGACGAGCCGGCGAAAGGGTGCCTAAGGTGCGGCTTTCGCCGGGCGGGCGCGGCCCAGCACCGCGAGGACGTTCTGCTCCATGTCGATCCTGCCGGATCCGGAAACCTTCAGGCGGCTGGCGGATGGATCGATGCGGGGGCCGGGGGCGGCGACCCTGCGGGTTGCCCTGGCCCTCCTGGCGGTGCCGTACGGCCTGGCCACGGCGACGCGAAACGTCCTCTACGACCGCGGCCTGCTCCAGCAGCACACGGCCCCGATCCCCGTGATCTCGGTCGGCAATCTCACCCTCGGCGGCACCGGCAAGACGCCGCTGGTGGCCTGGGTGGCCCGACGGCTGCTCGCGGAAGGCCATCGGCCCGCGGTCGTCAGTCGCGGCTACGCGGCGCGGCCGGGCGAGGTGAGCGACGAGGCCGCCGAACTGGCAATCGTGGTTCCCGGAGTGACGCACGTGGCCGACCGCGACCGCGTTCGCGGGGTGACTACGGCCTCCGCCCAGGGAGCCGACGTCGCGATCCTCGACGACGGCTTCCAACACCGCCGACTCCGCCGGACGCTCGACATCGTGGCCGTCGATGCGAGCGACCCGTTTGGCTGCAAACACCTGTTCCCGCGCGGCCTGCTGCGGGAGTCGCCGGCAGGCCTCGCCCGCGCCCACGCCGTGGTGCTCACGCGTGCTGGAGGGCTGACGGCAGACCAGAGGACGGCGATCCGCGACGCGGTCACCCGAGCCCGAGGCGGGCGACCGCCGGCGCTCTGGCTCGAAACGGCTCATCGCCCCGTGGCCACCCGCACGGCCGGCGGCCTGGTCGAGCCGCTGGCGGCGATCGCAGGCCGGCGCACCGCCGCCGTGTGCGGCATCGGCAATCCCGCGGCATTTCGGGATACGCTGCTCGCCTGCGGCCTCGACCTGGCCGGGTTTCGCGCCTACGCCGACCACCATGCCTACCCACCGACCGACTGCGATGCGATCGCCGCCTGGGCCAAGGCCCTCGGCGCCGAGTTGATCGTGACCACGCTCAAGGATCTGGTGAAGTTCCGCCGCGACGAACTCGGTGGCATTCCCCTGGTGGCGCTCGAGGTGGCGATCGAGCCGCTCGGCGATCCACAGCCGCTGGCCGCCGCGATCACCGCGGCAGCGAGGATAGGAGGACGGGCATGAACCTCTCCCAGCCGGCGTCCGGCCGCCTCGACACGTCGGTTCTCGTCACCACCTTCCGGCGGCCCCGCCACCTGGCCCTCGTGCTCGAGTCGATCGCGCTCCAACGCGGCGTGCCCCGCGACTACGAGGTCGTCGTCGCCGACGACGGCTCGGATGACGCCACGCCGGAGGTGGTCGCGCAGTTCGCGGCGACGGTGGACATCCCCGTGCGGTTCATCACGCAGCCCCACGAGGGGTTCCGGCTGGCGCGGTGCCGAAACCAGGCGGCCCGCCTGGCCCGGGG
>CAXNGP010000247.1:0-4276 GCA_964201845.1 Pirellulales bacterium | reverse complement strand
GTTCCCGGCCAACGAGACGGTCTCCGGTGAGGCCGACCAGTGGTACTACCCGCCGGGCGATCCGCGGGCGACGCAGACGGTGTGGGGCAACTTCAACCAGCTGGCGCAGCTCAAGGCGAAGTATCCGCACATCAAGGTCAGCATCGCCGTTGGCGGTTGGACGCTCTCCACCCACTTCAGCACGGTCTGTGCCACCGAGGCGGGGCGGGAGACGTTCGCAAACTCGCTCGTGCGGTTCCTCGACACCTACCGGATGTTCGACGGGATTGACTTCGACTGGGAGTATCCGGGCGGCGGCGGCCTCGGCGGCAACTCCGCGAGCCCGCAAGACGGGGCCAACTACGCCCTCCTCATGCAGAAGGTCCGGGCGAAGGTGGATGCCCTCGGGACCCGGCTGGGCCGCGACTACGAGTTGTCGATCGCCTCCCCGGCGGGAATCGACAAGATCGTCAACTTCAACCTGCCGGGCCTGACCCCGAGCGTCGATTTCTTTAACCTCATGACCTATGACTTCCACGGCACCTGGGAGAGCACGACCGGCCACCTGGCCGGCTTCACTGCCGACCCCAACGGCTACGACGTGAAGACGGCGGTCACGGCCTATCTGTCGGCAGGGGTGCCGGCATCGAAGATCGTGCTCGGGGCGCCGCTCTACACCCGGGCCTGGAACGGCGTGGCCGAGGGGGGTGACGGCGGCTACGCGGAGGCGGCGCGGGGCGCGGCGCCCGGCTCCTTCGAGGCCGGCAACTACGACTACAAGGACCTGCTCGCCAAGCTCCAGGATCCGGCTTCCGGCTGGAAGCTCTACTGGGACGACACCGCGCAGGCCGCGTATCTCTACAACGCCCGCGAGGGCATCTTCAGCTCCTTCGAGACACCGACCTCGATCGCCCAGAAGGCACAGTGGGCGGCGTCGATCGGGCTGGGCGGGATGATGTTCTGGGACATCTCCAACGACGCCACGGCCTCGGTCGACAGCCTCGTCCGGGCCGCGTACCACTCGTGGGTGCTCGATCAGGACATGGCCACGATCCGGTCGCGGTCCACGCTCACGAGTGAGATCATCGTGGGCGGTGACGGCGTGATCGGCACGCTCCCCGCGGCACTCTGAGCGAAAGCGGGAGTCGCCGTGGCCGCTGGGCCGCGGAGGGCTATCGCACCGTCGGCGGATCGAGCAACCGCTCGTCGGCCACGACCGGCCGCTCGGCGGCGGGCCACCCCTTGGGCGGCCGCGTCGCGAAGACCTTCTCGTGGCGGAGGTCGGTCAGCTCGGCGACCGCGGTGTCCTCCCCGTCTGGGGTCGTGGTCAGCGGCTTCGGCAGCCGCTCGCCCGCGAACTCCATCTGCTCGTGGATGTCGCCGTCCTGGAAGGGGCCGCTGCCCATCATCCAGCGGTCGCGGGTGTTGCTGTTGGTGCGCGCGAGGCCGCTCTGCCAGACGGCACGACCGCTGGCTCGGTCGTAGGCGAACAGGTTCACCTCGGCCACGCCGCGCTGATCGGTGCGCTTGAAGAGTGCCATTTCCGGGATCGAGGTGCCGTTGCCTGCCACCTCGACGCTCGTGGCCGGGATCCCGAACAGCAGATCGTTGCGATCGGTCCCGATCGCCCCCGCGCGGGCTTCGACGACGATGTCGGCGGTGTCGGCACCGGCCGCCAGCCTGCAGCCCGAGGCGAGCAGCTGATGCTTGAGTGCGCTGGCCAGATACTTCCCGTCGGTCACATCGTCGAGGATCGTCGTGTCGAGAAACACGGTCTGGCCGGCGAGCGGTCGCATGTCGAGCTGCATGACGGCCCGTTCGACGGCGTCGGAGATCAGCAACTGCTCGGTGGCGGTCCGCTTGGAGTCGCTCCACCGCGTCGTGCCGCAGCCTGCCGTGGAGGCGATGAGCGCGAGGCAGAGCAGGGCTGCGAGGTGCGGCGGCGGCTGGCAGTGGTGGGATCGTGACATGGCGTGGCGCTCGTCTTGGGCGGGGCTTGTAGCAGTCCAGGCAGGGTGGGACCGCGGCGAACTGGGCCGGAGCGGCCTGGGGGTCTGCGAAACCTCGGGCGGCGGCGGGGCCTGTGGGAGGGAGGTGGCCGCGTGGCCGGTCGGACGGAATAATCCCGCTCCCGCTGCGGGCCCTGTCGGCCCGCGGATCCACCGCCTGTTCCGGGGGCCACCGATGTTCGCTGTCTTCGAGCACACTGCCGACTTGGGCATTCGGGTCGAGGCGCCCACGCTCCCGGAGGCGCTGGCCGACGCCGCCCGGGGTCTGTTCACCGTGATCGCGGGCGACCTGGGGCAGGTCCAGCCGCTGGTGGAGGAGACCTTCACCGTCCCTGGCAGCGACCCGACCTGGCTGCTCTACGATTTTCTCGGAGAGCTCCACGCCGCCTTCGAAGTGCGCCGGATGCTGTTTCGGGAGTTTCGCGTGACGATCACCGACGATGGCCTGGCGGCCACGGCCACGGGCGAGCGGTACGATCCGACGCGGCACGTGCTGGCGCACGAGGTGAAGGCGATCACCCAGCACGCACTGGCAGTGGACCGCGGCCCGAACCGATGCACGGCGACCTACATCGTGGATATATGAGCGAGTGTCTGCCGCTCGAGCGGCTCGACGACGTGACGCTCCGCATTCCCCGCTCGGCCCGCCCGGGGATGCGGGTGGACGGCCTGATTTTCGCCGACGAGCGACTGGAGCCGCTCCTGCGCGGCGACCGCGCGGCCGAGCAGGTGGCCAACGTGGCCTTCCTGCCGGGCATCCAGACGGCGAGCCTGGCGATGCCCGACATCCACTGGGGCTACGGGTTCTGCATCGGCGGCGTGTGCGGCACCGACCCGGCCGCCGGCGGCGTCGTCTCGCCGGGGGGCGTGGGCTACGACATCAACTGCGGCGTGCGGCTCGTGCGGACGAACCTCACGCTCGCCGACGCCCGGCCGCTGATCGTGCCGCTGGTCGACCAGTTGATCCGCGACATCCCCGTGGGCGTGGGGCAGGGGGGCAGCCGCGTCTTCTCGCCCGCGGAGTTGCGGGCGTTGATGCAGGAGGGCGTTTCCTGGCTCGCGCGGCGGGGGCTCGCGACGGCCGACGACGTGGCCTGTGTCGAGGCCGAGGGCTGCATCCCGGGTGCCCGGCCCGAGCTCGTCAGCGACCGGGCGCTCGCCCGCGGGGCCGACCAGTGCGGCACGGTCGGGGCGGGCAACCACTTCATCGAGGTGCAGGTGGTCGACCGCGTGGCTGACGAGCGGGTGGCGTCCGCCTTCGGCCTGCACGCTGGCCAGATCTGCGTCTTGATCCACTCGGGATCGCGGGGCCTCGGCTACCAGGTCTGCGACGACGCGCTGCGGGCGTTGCGGGAGGCACCCGCGAAGTACGGAATCGAGCTGCCCGACCGGCAGCTCGTCTGCGCGCCCGTCGAGAGCCCCGAAGGCACGGCGTATCTGGGCGCGATGCGGGCCGCGGCCAACTACGCCTTCTGCAATCGCCAGCTTCTGATGTGGCAGGTCCGCGAGGTCTTCGAGCGGGTCTTCGGGAAGCCGTGGCACGCGCTCGGCATGACGCTCCTCTACGACGTGGCCCACAACATCGCGAAGCTCGAGCCGCATGCCGTGGGAGGCACGACGAAGGAGGTGTGTGTGCACCGCAAGGGGGCGACGCGGGCGTTTCCGGCGGGACATCATGACATCCCCGAGCGGTATCGCGAGGTAGGGCAGCCAGTGATCATTCCGGGCGACATGGGGCGGGCGAGCTGGGTGCTCGTGGGCGGGCCGCGGTCGCTGGAGCGGTCGTTCGGCACGACCTGCCACGGGGCAGGGCGGTGCCTCTCGCGGACGGCGGCCACCAAGGCGGCCAAGGGCCGCGACATCCGGAACGAGCTCGAGCGGGCCGGCGTCATCGCCCGCAGCAGGAGCCGCGAGGGCCTGGCGGAGGAGCAACCGGCAGCCTACAAGGACGTGGACGTGGTGGTGGACGTGGTCCACCGGGCGGGTCTTTCCCTGAAAGTCGCCCGGCTCGTGCCGCTCGGCGTGATCAAGGGCTAGCAGACTGTGGAACAAGTCTGCCGCCGCAGGATGCGGCGACCGCCAACCGCTGGCAAACCTTGGCTTTGCCATCGGTTGGCCAAGTGGAAAAAGGCCAGGGAGGGCTTTTTCCACGGCCAGCTAGCGGCCATCCGCGGGGCGTTGACCGGATATCCTGATGCGGCCCGCGAGGTTCAGCCCATGGCCGACGAACTGCAGCCCGCCACCGGCATGTTGCCCGACCTGCGGTGCTTCGTGCTCGTCGTCGGCAA
>CAXNGP010000246.1:0-4285 GCA_964201845.1 Pirellulales bacterium | reverse complement strand
CGCTCGGGCAGGGCAACGTCACGATCGCCGCCAACGCGTTCCTCCGCCTGCTCAACACGCCGGCCCTGGGTGCGGGCAACACGATCGCGATGACGCCCGGCGGCGGGCTCGAGTATGCCAGTGGCGTGTCGGCAGACCTCCTGGGCTCGTCGAGCCTGGCGGGCTGGTCGATCCTGGCGAGCAACTCACGGGCGAGCACCGCGTCGCTGCTGTTCGGCACGGTGCCCGTTGCCGGAACGACGCTCACGGCGGCCTGGACTCCCGACAGCGGCTTCTACTCCGACATCCTCGCGCTCTCGGGCACGGGAGCGGGCAATCCGTTCGTGCTCTCGATGACCTACGATCCGGCGATCGCGCCGGCACTGCTCACCGAACTCAACATCGCCCGCCGGCCCGGCACGTCGGGTGAGTTCAGCCCGATCGGCACGGTGTTCCAGGGCGTGGGCACGCCCTGGACGAGCGTGTTCGTCACGCCCGGCCAGTACGGTGTCGACACGACGACCCAGACCGTCTGGGTGGTGGGCGACGCCAACAGCCAGTTCATCGTGGTTCCGGAACCGGGGACGCTCGCCCTGGTTGCCGTGGCCGCCGCCGCGGCCGGTCTCGCCGCCGCCCGCCGCCGCCGCCGCTGATCGTGTGTCCCCGGGCTCGCGCCCGGGGCTTGGATGGCGTTCCCTGCCGCGCTGCGCCCGTCCCCATAAAAGCCCCCGGCGCGAGCCGGGGGACCCGCGGCACCAGGATCGCCCCTGATCCTGGGCCATGCCGCGAAACTATACTCACGGCAACCACCGCGCCGCCCCGCCAACCCGCCTGGGGCCGGTGATGTCCGCCATTCCCCGGAGACTCATGATGTCGCGGCTTCGTCGCCTCGTCCTCCTGGCCTGTTTCGTGGCCGTCCCCCTCCCCGCGTCGGCCGCCCGGCTCGACATGCCCGAGGGGGCCCATGTCTGCATCATCGGCGGCGGCGTGGCCGACGCCATGCAGCACACGGGCTGGCTGGAGGTGATGCTCCAGAGCCGGTTTCCCGACCATCGGCTCGTGATCCGAAACCTCGCCTACGACGGCGACGAGATCGACCCCGGCAAGCGGCTCCGCTCGGCCGACTTCGGCACCCCCGACCAGTGGCTCGCCGGCGCGGCGCCGATCCCCAATCCGGGCGCCATCGGCGACAAGAGCGCCGTCCGCGAGAACCGCTTCGAACTGACGGGCACCCGGGCCGACGTGATCTTCGCCTTCTTCGGCTCCAACGAGGCCCACGCCGGCCCCGCCGGGCTCGAGGCCTTCAAGGCCGAGGTGGACCGGTTCCTCAAGCACACACTGGCCCAGAAATACAACGGCGTCTCGGCGCCGCGGCTCGTGATGTTTTCCCCGATCGCCCATGAGGACCTGGGCCGGGCCCACTGGACTGACGGGAAAGCCCACAACGAAAACCTGAAGCTCTACACGGCCGCGCTGGAGGAGGTCTGCAAGGCCAACGGCGTCGAGTGCGTCGACCTGTTCACGCCCACGCTCGAGGCCTACGCCAAGAACCCCGAGAACCTCACGACCGACGGCATTCACCCCAATGCCGCCGGCGACCGCGTGATTTCCGGGATCATCGACGAGGCGCTGTTTGGCACGCCGCCCGCCCGCGACGAGCGGGCCCTCCAGCGGCTCCAACAGGCCGTGGCCGACAAGAACTTTTATTGGTTCAACCGCTACCGCGTCACCGACGGCTACTCGACCTACGGCGGCCGCGCCTGGCTCAAGTTCGTGGACGGCCAGAGCAACTACGAGGTGGGCCAGCGGGAACTCGAATACCTCGACGTCAAGACGGCCAATCACGACAAGCGGATCTGGGCCACGGCCGCCACGCTTGCCGACCCGGCCGCGCCGCTCCCGCCGGTGGAGGAGAGCGGGCTGCCCCTCTTGCTCCCGGTGAAGACCAACCGGCCGGGCCCGCTCGACGGCGGCAAGCACGCGTTTCTCCCCGGCGCCGACGCGATCGAAAAGATGACGGTGCATTCCGGGATGAAGGTCGAGCTCGTGGCCGACGAGGGGATGTTTCCGGAGCTCATCAACCCGGTGCAGATGGCCTTCGACACGAAGGGCCGGCTCTGGGTGGCCGCCTGGCCCACGTATCCCCACTGGCGGCCCGACGAGCCGATGAACGACAAGCTCCTGATCCTGGAGGACACCAATGGCGACGGCCGCACCGACAAGGTGAAGACCTTCGCCGCCGACCTCCATAACCCCACGGGCTTCGAGTTTTGGGGCAAGGGGGTGATCGTGGCCCAGGGCCCCGACATCCTCTACCTGGAGGACACCACCGGCGACGACGCCTACGACGTGAAGACCCGGATCATCGGTGGCATCGACACGGCCGACACCCACCACACGGCCAACAGTTTCAGCTTCGACCCCGCGGGCACCCTCTACTTCCAGGAGGGCACCTTCCACCACTCGCAGCCCGAGACGCCCTGGGGCCCTCCGGCCCGCACGGCCAACGGCGCCGTCTTCTCCTACGAGCCCCGCACCGGGAAGGTGGGGCTCTACACGTCGTATTCGTTCGCCAATCCCCACGGCCACGCCTTCAGCCGCTGGGGCGACGACATCGTCGTCGACGGCACGGGATCGGTGCCCTACTGGGGCAGCGTGTTCTCCACCCGGCTCGACGGGATGAACAAGCACGGCGGCGCGCCGAGCGTGTATCGCCAGCGGACGCGGCCCTGCCCGGCGATCGAGACGCTCTCGAGCCCGCACTTCCCCGAGGCCTTCCAGGGCAACCTGCTCGTCGGCAACGTGATCGGCTTCCAGGGGATCCTGCAGTACACGTTCAAGCCCGGCAGCGAGGCGGCGGCCTTCCCCGAGGCGGTCGAGGTGGAGCCGCTCGTGTCGTCGAGCGACCCCAACTTCCGGCCCGCCGACATCGAGCTGGGCCCCGACGGCGCGATCTACTTCACCGACTGGCAAAACCCGATCATCGGCCACATGCAGCACAACCTCCGCGATCCCAGCCGCGACCGGATCCACGGCCGCGTCTACCGCGTGGTGATGGCCGACAAGCCGCTCGCCCAGCCGGTGCCGGTCGCCGTCCGCCCCGTGGCCGAACTCGTCGGGCTCCTGGCCAACCCCACCGATCGCGTCCGCTACCGGGCCCGGATCGAACTGGCGGGCCGCCCGGAGGGCGAGGTGGTGCCGGCCGTGAAGGCCTGGCTGGCCGGCCTCGACTCCGGCGACCCCGAGTTCGAGCACCGCCGGCTCGAGGCGCTCTGGACGCTCCGGCACTTCGACCAGGTCGACATCCCGCTGCTCGAGGCCGTGCTGGGCTCGCGCGACTTCCGGGCCCGCGCCGCCGGGATGCGGGTGCTCGCCGCGATCACCGACCGCGTGCCCGGGGCGCTCGACATGGTCCGCAAGGCGGCCGCCGACGCCCACCCCCGCGTCCGGCTCGAGGCCGTGCGCACGGCGACCTACCTGCGGGTGCCCGAGGCGATCGAGGCCCTCGCGATCGCAAGCGAGTTTCCGAGCGACGGCTTCATGGACTACGTCAAGCGGGAGGCGGCCCGCGTGCTCGAGCCCGAGTACAAGGCCGCCCGCGAGGCGGGCCGGAAGGTCGCCTTCACCACGCGGCCGGGCCTCGAGTTTCTCTACGGCTCGATGACCACCGACGAGCTCGTCGCCGAGCCCCGCTCCACCGATCTCTACCGCGTGATGCTGCTGCGAAGCGGCCTCGACGAGCGGCTCCGGCGGGAGGCCGTGGAGGCACTCGCCAAGGCCGACCGGACGAGCGTGGTCAAGGTCGTGGCAGGGGCGCTCGCGGCCCTCGACGACCGCCGGGGCGACGTCGATTCGGGCACCGTCTTCGACCTGATCCGCGTGCTGCTCGCGCGGCCGGCCGGCGAACTGGCCGAACTCCGCGGCGACATGGAAAAGCTCGCCACGGGTGCCAAGCGGCCGATCATGCGACGGATCGGCTACGTCGCCCTGATGACGATCGACGCGGCCAAGGGTGGCGATGGTGACGCGAGCGACGCCGCCTGGAAGCTCGCGGCCGGCGACCCCAAGCGGCTGGTCGATTTGATCGAGGCCCTGCCGCTCGTGAGCGACCCGGCCGTGGCCGGCCGCCTCTACGAGCGGATGCTGCCGCTCCTCGCGCCGGCCGACGGGGCGGCGCCCGCCAAGCCGGGCACCCTGGCCCGCTTCATCCGGATCGAGCTGCCGGGCAATGCCCGCACCCTCACGCTCGCCGAGGTCGAGGTCTACGCCGGTGGCGTGAACGTGGCCCGCACCGGCAAGGCCTCGC
>CAXNGP010000245.1:0-4290 GCA_964201845.1 Pirellulales bacterium | reverse complement strand
AAGGTGAAGTGCATCACGCTGGCGGAGATGGCGAAGCGCTACGCCGGGGCCTGACGCGCCCCGCCTATGGCACGACCCAGCGGCCTGCGGAGCGGATCGCGTCGTACATCGCGTCGGGTGCGAGATCGGCGCCGTTCGGCCAGCGAACGACCCCTTCGGCGGCCTGCGCCTGCCGGAAGAAGGCCTCGTCACGGAGAGGCTCGAAGGGGGTGCCCACGACCGCCGGGGATGCCAGGAACCCGCCCAGATCGACCTCGCCGCTCAGGCCGTCGCGAAACCGGACCGCCAGCGTCCACCGTCCGCAGGGAGCCACCTCGGCGACCCGCCAGGAAGCGGCCGACTCTCCGGCGACGTTTACTCCAGCGGAGGAACGGGATTGGGCGGCTTCAGTTGGCTGCATAGCTCCCAATTCTCCAGCAGTGCCTCGCGGTGCAACTCCGCCCACTCCTTCACCAGCGCCCGAGCTCGAGGGGGAAGTTGACCCCTGATTATATCGAGCGACTCGATCTCGAAGACCGCTTCGTCGTCTGCGTAGGTGGCGTGAAAGTGGGGCGGGTTGTGCTCCCGCCAGAACATCTCGATGGCGATTCCGAAGAAGCGGCTGATGGTCGGCATCGAGGAAGTGTACAGAAATACACCCTTTGCGTCGAGTCGCTGTTCTTGGGGCCCCCTCGGAGTCACGGCCGGGGCATGCGGTATAACGGCGCCGCTTCGAAAGACCCCTCGTTCTTCATCCCATGAGCCTGATCCATCACCGTTGGCTCGCCGAGCAGCTGCCCGCGTGGGAGCGGGAGGGAATCGTCACCACCGACGGGGCGAGGAAGCTCCGTGAGCGGTACGCCGCGGAGCCGCAGGGCGGCCTGGCGCAGATGGTCGTGGGAGCCGTCGGGGCGCTGCTGATCGGCACCGGCCTGATCGCGGTGCTCGCCTACAACTGGGACGATTTTCCGCGCTGGGTGCGGCTCGTGCTCGCGCTCGGGCCGCTGGCGGTGACGCAGGCGGTGAGCTGGTGGGTGCTCGGCCGCGGCGAGGCGGCCAAGCCTTGGCAGCGGGAGGCGGCCGCGCTCGCCCAGACGCTCGCCGTCGGGGCCGCGCTGGCGCTCGTCTCGCAGATCTACAACCTGCCCGGCAAGTGGACCGATCTCATCTTCTGGTGGTGCGTGGTGAGCGTGCCGCTCGCCTGGGTCCTGCGGTCGCAGGCCGTCGCGATCGCGTATCTCATCGGCATCGCACTCTGGACGGTCACGCAGGCCTCCGAGCGGGCGAATTATTTGGGTGCAATCGGCATCGCGGACGTGCGGCTCTGGTTTCCGGTCCTGCTGGCCGGCATCCTCCCGCTCTGGCCCGGGCCCGAACTTCGCGACCGGCCCGCGCCGGGCTCCAGGCTCGTGCTGGCCGCTTCGACCCTGATCGGGCTCCTCGCCGTCGCGGCCTACGCCACCGTCCGGCCCGCGCACATGTTTCCTTCGTTCTCCGGGTTTCCCTGGCTCGCGATGCTCTCGGCGGCGGCCGTGCTCCTCTTTCCACTCGACCGCGGCGGCATCGCCGAGCCGCTCTCCCGCAAGCCGCAGGTGTTGCTCGGGGGCGGCGCCCTCGTGGTCATGGCCCTGATCTTCACCTTCGAGGATCCGGCCCGCGATCTCGTCAAAGGCGTGGGCTTCGCGCTGCCGCTGGGGTGGTGCTGGCTGTTGCTCCTCGTCGTGGCGGGCTTCGCGATCCTCGCCTTCCGGCAGGGGCGATTCGCCGTGCTGGCGGTGGCGGCGCTGGCGCTTGTGCCAGTTGTGGCGGCGCCGCTGTCGGCGGATGACACGAGTGGCTGGCCCGTCGCGATCACCTACTCGCTCGTGCTCCTGGCCACCGCCATCGCGCTGATCGCGCTCGAGTTCCTCGGGCGGCAGGGGGCTGCGCGGATCGGGGCGGCCCTGATCGCGTTGCTCGTGATCCTGCGGATGGCCGACGCCGACGTCTCGCTCTTGGTCAAGGGGCTGGCCTTCATCGTGATCGGAACGGGCTTCCTCGCCTTCAACGCCTACATCACCCGGCGGCGTCGCGTCGCCGTGGCCGGAGGATCGCCCGCATGAGGCCCGCGCTCGCCGTCTTCGCCGTCGCCGCCGTCGCCCAGTGGCTCCTGCCGCTCTCGGGCATCTGGCAGCACGAGCGGGTGATCTCCCGCGGTACGCTCGTGAAAATCGAGTGCGGGGCGCCCGATCCCTACGACCCGCTCCGGGGCCGCTACCTCGCGGTGCGGCCCGCTCAATCAACGGTCTCGGAGCCCGAAGGGTTTCCTGACGGGGGCGGTATGGTTCCAGTGTGGGCCGCGCTCGAGGCGGGTGAGGACGGCCTTGCGCGGATCAAGTCGCTGTCGCTCGTGCCGGTTTCGGGGCCGACCGTCATCGCACTGACGGCACGGAACTCCGGCACGACCAACGGCACGGACACGATCTGGCTCGCGTGGCCCTTCGACCGCTTCTACCTCAACGAGCGGCTCGCGCCCGACGCCGACAAGCTCGTCGCGGAGCGATCCCGTGACGGCAAAAAAACCGTCGCCGAGGTCCGCCTCCTCGGCGGCCAGGCCATCCTCACCGATATCCTGCTCGACGGCGTCTCGATCCGCGACGTGGTGAAGCAGCGGGCGAACTGAGCCGGGCCCGCGTGGCCGAGCGGCCGACGGCTTTTGCAGCCGGATATACTCCGTGAATCCCGGGCTCGCGAGCTCGGGGTCGCCTGGGTGCCGAGGCCATGCTGAGGGGAAAGAGACACGCCCGCGTCTCGCGTCGGGTCACCACGCCGCTTGCGTGGTGTGCCGGGCTCGTCGCCCTTGCGGTCGGCACGCCGCTCATGGGGCTGGCAGCGGGCCCCGCCGATGCGCTCATCGCGTACACCGGCACGCTTCGCCCGCTGCTCGCCGAGCGATGTGTGTCCTGCCACGGCAGCCTCCAGCGGGAGGCCGGGCTGCGGCTCGACACGGCTGCCCTGATGGCCGAGGGAGGCGAGTCGGGAAGCGCGATCGCCCGCGGTGACCCCGACGGCAGCCTGATCCTGGCGCGGGTCAGCGATCCGGACCCCGCTTCCCGCATGCCTCCGGAAGGCGAGGGCGAGCCGCTCACGGCGGACGAGATCGCGGCGCTCCGGGCCTGGATCGCCGCCGGTTGCCCGGCGCCGGCCGACGAGAAGCCCGAGTCCGATCCCCGCGACCATTGGGCCTTCAAGCCACGGGTGCGACCCGCCGTGCCGCCGGTGGCCGACGCGTCAATCGCAGGCAATCCGATCGACGCGTTTCTCGCGGCCGCCCGCGGGCAGGCCGGCGTCGTGCCGCAGCCGGAGGCCCCGCGGCACGTCCTCGTCCGCCGCCTCTACCTCGATCTCATCGGCATGCCGCCGCAGCCGGAGGAACTGGCGGCGCTCGAGGCCGACACGTCACCCGGCTGGTACGAGGCGCTCGTCGACCGGCTGCTGGCCGACCCGCGGCACGGCGAGCGGTGGGCCCGGCACTGGATGGACGTTTGGCGGTATTCCGACTGGTGGGGGCTCGGCGACGAGCACCGCCGCAGCCAGAAGCACATGTGGCACTTCCGCGACTGGATCGTCGAGTCGCTCAACGCCGACCTGCCATACGACGAGATGCTTCGGCAGATGCTCGCCGCCGACGAGCTCTACCCGGAGGATCCGGCGAAGCTGCGGGCCACCGGCTTCCTGGCCCGCAACTGGTTCATCTTCAACCGCACGCCGTGGCTCGACGACACGGTCGAGCACGTCGGCAAGGGCTTGCTGGGCCTGACGCTCAACTGTTCCAAGTGCCACGCCCATAAGTACGACCCGATCCGGCAGGAAGACTACTACCGCTTCCGCGCCTTCTTCGAGCCGATCGAGGCGCGGCTCGACGTGGTCGCCGGCGAGGCCGACCTGCGGACCGACGGCATGCCCCGGGTCTTCGACGCCCATCTCGATCGGCCGACCTACCTGTTCGTCCGCGGCGAGGACACGAAGCCCGACACGTCGCGAGCGATCGAGCCGGGTGTGCCGGCGGTGGTCGCGTTTGCAGAACTCGTGGTCGAGCCGGTGTCGCTGCCACGGGCCGCCTTCGATCCGGCGCGGCTGCCGTGGGTGCTCGACGCCCACGTGGCGACCGCGGAGCGGCCGCTGGCCGCAGCGGAGGCGGTCGTCGCGAAAGCCGCCGCGAAGCGGACTGCCGCGGCCACAGCCGTCGCCGCGACGATGCCCGAGGCCCCGACTCGTGCCGCCGCGATCGCCGCGGAGCAGGTGGCGGCCCGGGAACTCGCCACGGCCGAG
>CAXNGP010000244.1:0-4296 GCA_964201845.1 Pirellulales bacterium | reverse complement strand
CGACGACCTCGCGCTTCGTCGCGGGCGTCGTGAGCCCGTGCCAGAAGCCGCCCCAGGCGTCGGCCTCCAGCAGCGGCCGCCGCATTCCCAGAAACCACGACTGCAGGTGCGGCACCCGCGCGCCCGAGCGGCTGGTGTTCTGGTCGGAGAGCACCATGCCCCAGAGGTCGGCCGCGGCGACGCGGGCGTCGGCAAGCGCCGGGCCGAGGTCGAAGAGCGGGCCGTAGACGCTGTCGTTGACGCAGATCACCTCGTCGTGGTCGGCGGCCCGGAACGTGGCCAGGCCGTCCCGCCAGGCGGCGAAGTCGTAGCCCACGTTGGCCCGCGGCACGAAGCCGTCGACGAGTCGCGCCAGATCCGCGGGTAGCCGACGGGCCGAGTTGGAGACCACGACCAGCCGCTCGGCGTGGCGGCGGTAGGCCGCCAGCGCGTGATGCACGTGCGGATCGAAGTGGCCGTGGGGATCGAAGTGAGCCAGCACGATCGCGCGGGCGGGCCGGCGGGGCAGGGCCAGGATCGAGGGCGACGTCGGCATGCCGGCCTCCGCGGATCGTCTCAGGCGGCGTGGCGCCGCAGGCCGCGGCCGACCTGGGACTGGAGGAGCAACAGCCGGCGGGCCAGCGTCAGGCTGCGGAGTTGCTCGTCGAGCAGGCCGAGAATCTTCGGCACCTGGCCGAGCGTGAGGGAAGCCTGGGCGAAGCCCCCCTCCCGGATCTCCCGCTCGGCCGTTCGGATCGCCGAGGCGACGTACCAGCGGACGCTGGCCGAGAGAGTCGCGCCGCGAATCTCCTCCGGCAACGACTCGGCGTTGATCTGGATCGCCCGCGCGAGATCCGGCCAGGCCGCCCCCGAGGCGTGCAGCCGCGAGGTCTCGTTGTCGGCATGCCGGCGATAGGCGGCCAGGGGCCGCGGCTCGTACCAGACCGGGAACCGGGCGGCGATCCGGACCCACATCTCCCAGTCGAGCGCGAGTTTGAGATCGGTACGGAAGCCGCCGAGCGACTCGTAGGTGCGACGGGCGACGACGACCGATGGCGTCTGGATGCGCTGCCGCTCGGCGATGCGGGGCAGCCAGTTGGCCAGTACGCCGCTCATCCACTGCTGCCGCGACGTGGTCCTGATCGGCCGGTCGTGGGCGTCGACGAGCCGCGTGCGGCAGAAGGCCATGCCGACGTCGGGCTGCTGGCGGAAGGCCCGCTCCATGCGGTCGTAGAAGCCGGGCAGCACGTAGTCGTCCTGGTGGAGCAGGTGGACGAGTTCGCCGCGGGCCAGGCCGAGGGCCCGGTTCCAGTTGCCCCCCAGCCCGAGTCGCCGTGGCTGCTCGATGATCTCCACCCGACCGGCCACGTCGATCTGTTCGACGAGCTCGCGGACGAGGCCGGGCTGCGAGCCGTCGTCGACCACCGTGATCTGCATCTCGTGCGGCGGGAGCGCCTGGCTGAGCACCGACTCAATCGCGCGGGCCAGTTTGTCGTCGGGCTCGTAGGTGGGCAGCATCACCGACAGCCGCGGCCCGGGTGGTCCTTGGCGCGGCGGGATCGGCGGTGGCGGCGTGAAGGGCATCGGGGGCACCAAGGGAGCTGCTCGAAGCAGGAAGCTGCTCGAAGCGGGACTGGTAGCAGAACCCGTCCGCCGCCGACAGGCCGATCCCGTGCCCGGGAGTTCCCAGCCCCCCCAGTTTCCGGCATCCGGAAGTGCGGCCGCCGACCAGAGGCCCGGCCCAGCTTTGCCGATCTCGAGATGGATTCGCCCGTGAGCATGTCGCGCGCCCAGCCCGCGCACGAACACGGACGCCCGGAGGTGCGGCCGGCGGCCGGGGCCGAAGGCCCGAGGGCCGCTCAGACCGCCGGGGCCATGGATGGCCCGGCGGTCTTCAATTCAGACCGAGCCCGTACTGAAGCTGACGTACGCACCAAACGGGCCGACGCCGACGTTCATGCCCGAGCCCTTGGCGTCGGAGAACGGCGGCTTGCCACCACCACCACCGCCGCCGCCGCCGCCGGTGCGGTAGGGAGAGAACGAGGCGCTGCTGCGGGTCTGGGCCATCGCCGCGGCGGCGGCCGCGGCGGTCTGCTGCCGGTTGGTGGCGGCCTGCTGCACGAGCACGTCGCGGCTCTGGTCGAAGGCCTGCTGCCGTTGCTGGAGCGACATCCGCTTCTGCTCGATGCGGTTGATCTCCTGCTCGAGTTGGGACGACGTCATGGTGACCACGTCGGGCACGTCCCGCAGGGCCTCGGCCCGCCGCTGGTCGCTCATCGCGGAGAGATACTGGCCCAGCCAGGCCTTCGCATCGCGGGCCTCGGGCGTCTCGAGCACCTTGAACTTTGCGTCGAGGTCGTCGAGCAGATACTCGAGCTCGTACGACGACATGCCCGCCACGCGACGGTTGAAGTCGGCCTTGATCCGCCCCACTTCCTGCGGCGAATAGATCTGCTGGGAGGAGAGCCACTCACCGAGTTCGAAGATCGCCCGCCGCCAACGCTCCCCGCTCATGATCTCGACCTTGCGAGCCGCGTCTTCCGGGGTCGCCTGCGACGGCATCGTCCGCTCGGTCGAGCCCTTCCCCGGGGCCGACGGGGGATCGGCCGCCCCGGCAGGCGCCAGGAACGGCACGACCAGAAGGACGGCGGCCAGGACCGCGGCGGCGGGTGGCGTCAGGCCGGCCAGGCGGCAGCGCATTTCTCGACCGGACGTGAGCGGGTTCATGGGTTTGCCCGAGGCTCGACGCCTCCGGCCTGCGGCTTGCGGATCATCGTCAACGTGACGGGTGGCACATGCTCGCTGCCGACGTGGGTGGGCAGCGACTTCCACACGCACCGATCCTTCCCGTCGAAGGTGTAGATGTTGAGCGACGTCGATTGGACGCCGTCGGGGTTGACCGCCCGCGACTTCGCGACCCAGGAGCGGCCGTCGCGGGTCCAGTCGGCCTCGCCGTGGCTGCCGTCGGAACCGAACACCCAGGAGTGGACCGTCTTGGCGAGCGGATCCCAGCCGATCCGCTGCGTGATCGTCAGCGGTGTCGTGCCCTCGACCGGGATCCGCAGTTCGCGGATCAGATAGGTCTTGGACTCGTTCCAGCTGGCGGACACTTCGATCGCGGCCTGCTTCTCGGCCGCTGGGTGGTCGTCGACGACCACCCAGTCACCGACCATCCAGTCGAGTTCGGCAAGCGCGGCGGCCGCGTTGGGCTCCTCGCCCCGGGCTTCCCGCAGGGCGCCGAGCTTCCAGGCACCTTCGTGCCTGACCCAGGTCGCGGAGAACCGGCCGGAGAGCGGTTGGCCCGCCGGCGGCACGACCTCGACGGTGCCATCCTCGACGGCGACGTCGGCGGAGAGAAATCGCAGTTTCGTCTCGCGGATCCGGAACTCGGGACGGCTGGCCGGGTCGGGCGGAGTCGCCGACTCCTCGAGCGAGAAGGCCTCGCGACCGAGCAGCGTGTGCCCCGCAGCATCGATGATGTCGCCGTCCGGGGTCCAGAGCGCGGCGAGCCGGGCGGCGTCGCCTTTGTCGAGCGCCTCGATGTAGGCCTTCGCGGCGGCCCGGATCGCCGCCTCGTCGGCGGCCTGGGAATCCGGGGCTGCCTGAGCGGCCGCCGTCGTGACGAAGGCCACGGCGAAGGCGATCCCCCGACCAATCGACCAGGTGGCGGGCACGGCGTGACGATCGACTCGGCTCATGGGTCGCTCCGGACGGTCGCGGCGAGGGGGGCTCAACTGGCAGTTTACTCTCCGCCCCGGCGACGGGAAAGAAAGCGGGCCGTCTGGTAGGGTGACTCCGATGCGAGATTCCGACCCCGTTTCGCTGCTGGCAGACCTCGTCCGGCGGCCGAGCGTCAATCCGATGGGCCGCGATGTCTCGGGCCCGCAGTATCTGGAAGGCCGTGTCGGCGAATACCTCGTGCAGCGGTTGGCCGCGGCGGGCATCCCCTGGGTTCGCCAGCACGTCGCTCCGGGGCGCGACAACGTGATCGCCAGGCTCGAGGCCACCGTGGCCGACGCGCCGGTGATCCTCTGGGATGCCCACCAGGACACCGTGCCCGCCGAGGGCATGTCGATCGAGCCGTTCACGCCGCTGGTGCGCGACGGGCGGATGTATGGCCGCGGTACCTGCGACGTGAAGGGCGGGCTGGCGGCGATGGTCGCGGCGCTCGAGCGGCTCGCGGGATCGGGCGAGCGGCGGGCCACGGTCGTGCTCGCCGCCACGGTCAACGAGGAGTTCGGCTTCTCGGGGGCCAGGGCGCTCGTGGGCCTGTGGACGCGCGGGGCGCCGGCGCCCACGGACGCGGATGCGGCCGCA
>CAXNGP010000243.1:0-4299 GCA_964201845.1 Pirellulales bacterium | reverse complement strand
CGATCGAGGTGCTCGTGCCGGACTTCATCGGCAAGGAGGGCGCGCTCGAGACGCTGATGCGATCACGGCCCGAAGTGTTCAACCACAACACCGAGACGGTGCCGCGGCTCTACCGCACCGTCCGCGGCCGCAAGAGCGTGTATGCCTGGACGCTCGAACTCCTCGCCCGGGCCAAGCGGCTCGTGCCCGAGGTCAAGACCAAGAGCGGCCTCATGCTTGGCCTGGGCGAGACCCGCGAGGAACTGCTCGACGTGTTCGCCGACCTGCTCGATCACGGCGTCGACTACCTGACGCTCGGCCAGTACCTCCAGCCCACGGCCGATTCGCTGCCGGTCGACCGGTACGTGCCCCCGGAGGAGTTCGACGAGCTCGGCGCCCTCGCCCGCGGGATGGGCTTCCGCAAGGTGGCCAGCGGGCCGCTCGTCCGATCGAGCTACCACGCCCGCGACATGGCCGAGGACGGGCTGGTCGACGAGCCGACCCGGCAGACCGGTATGATGGCATCGTGAGTCCATGAATTCCGAGCTTCTCCTGGCCACAGCTCCTGCCGACGAGCACCGCCGTGACCACACCGCTTGACCAGGTCCGCCTCTCGGCCCGCGAGCGCGCCGGAATTCGCCGGGCCACGGCCACGGCCTGCCGGGAAACCGCCGCCGCTTGGAAGCGGATCATCCTGTTCGGTTCGCGGACCGACCCGGCGCGCCGGGGCGGCGACATCGATCTGCTCGTGGAGATCGGGCCGGAGCCGGCGGTGGACGCCTACCGGCTGCAGCAGCGACTCCGGCTCGCGCTCGAGGACGAGTTGGGCCCGCAGCGATTCGATCTCGTCCTCGACGACGGCACGGCCGCCGGCGGCTTCGCCGATCTTGCCCGGGCCCAGGGGGTGGAACTGTGGTCGAACAGTTGAAGCGGCTGTTGCGGGACCAGCTCGCCCTGATGCAGGCCGCGGCCCAGGTGCTCGAGGAATCCCGGGCCCGGGTGGCGGTCCTTGGCGATCGCCTCGGCGGTGATCTATCGGTCGGGGAGCGGGAGTCGTGCGAGGCGCTGACCGCCCGGTTCGCTCGGCTCAACGACTTTCTCGTCCAGCGGGTGTTGCGGACCCTCGACCAGATCGAGTTGATGGACGAGGGAACTCCACTGGATCGGCTCCAGCGGGCGGAGGCCCGCGGCCTGATCACGACGGTGGACCGTTGGCGGGAGCTCCGGCTCCTCCGCAATGCGATCGCGCACGACTACCTGATCGAGAGTGGCGACCGCGTCCTGGCGGAGTCGCTCGTCGCCGCACCTGAACTGCTCGACACCGTCAGCCGGATCCTCCGCTACGTCAGCGCCAAGGGCCACGCCTGAGCGCTGCACCGCGGGGCAGCGGGCGTGCGCCTCGGTCCGCAGCAAACTGGTGCTGGCGGTTCGAAGACCACCGCTCCCGCGGTGGCCGGGCTCTTCAGTGCGGCACGTCCCGAAGGTCTTCAGGCAGATCCGTAACGTCGCGGGCAGCGTCGGCCGCGGCGATCGCTGAGAGCCGTTCAACCACGGCGGGCTGGTCGGCCACGCGGTCGTGCTTCTCGAAGGGGTCGGCCGCGAGGTCGTAGAGCTCCGCGGGCCCCTTCTTGCACACGATCAGCTTCCAGTCGCCGTCGCGATCGCTCTGGTACACCGCCCGCCCGCTCGGGTGGACGATGCACAGCGGCTTCGGGCGGGCCGCGTCGCCTGTGCCGGCGATCGCCGCCCAGCGGTCGATGCCGTCCCAGCCGAGGCTCTGCCCTTCTTGCAGCTCCAACATCGCGGCGAGTGACGGGAACCAGTCGGCCGCGTGGATCACCGCCGGGCACTTCCGCGGCGCGAGCATGCCCGGCCAGTTGACGAAGGCACAGACCCGCACACCCCCTTCCCAGAGCGTGTTCTTCTGGCCCCGGAGCGGGGCGTTCTCGCTGTTGAGCGGCGAGTCGGGCACGTCGCCCACGTAGGCGTTCTTGAGCGACTCGATCCCGCCGTTGTCGCTCGTGAACACGATCAGCGTGTCCTGCCGCTGGCCCGTCTCGTCGAGGGCCGCGACGAACTCGCCGATCTTGGCGTCGAGCTGCGAGATCATGGCCGCCAGTCGCAGCCGTGAGTCGTGCTTCGCTGAATCCGCATCGAAGCGGACTCCCTCGTAGCGCCGCTTGAACTCGTCCGGGGCGTCCACCGGCGTGTGGACGGCGTGAAACGCCACATACCCGAACCATGGCCGGCGACCGCCTTTCGCGTCCCGCACGTCGGCTCCCTCCCGGATCCGCCGCACCGCCTCGGCCGCCACGAGCTCGGTGGCGTTGCCCGGCTCGTCGAGCCGCACGCCGTCGCGGTGCCAGGTGTCTTCGTAGGGCCCGCGGCGATACTTGTGGGTCCACGGGTCGGCTGCGCCGGTGAGTGTGCCGTAGGAGTGGTCGAAGCCGTACTGGTTCGGCCCCCACTCGGGCCGTGAGCCCAGATGCCACTTGCCGACTTGGAAGGTCGCGTAGCCCGCTGAACGGAGCACGGAGGCGAGCGTCGCCGTTCCCGGCGGCAGGGCCCGGCGGTTGCTCGGCGCGAGCGCGTGCGGCCCGAACCGGCCGGGGTAGCGGCCCGTGAGCAGCGCGGCCCGCGTGGGCGTGCAGACGGGCTGCACGTAGTGGCGATCGAGCTCCACCCCCTCGCGGACGAGCCGGTCCATGTGGGGCGTCTCGCCGAACCCGCCGTGCCAGCCGACGTCGCTCCAGCCGAGGTCGTCGGCCACGATCAGGAGGATGTTGGGCCGCGGCGGCTCGGCAGCGATCGCAGATCCCGCCACGAGGACGGCCGCCGCGACGGCGCGCACCAGCTTCACGTCGCCTCTCCCTCCTCCAGGCCGTGCTCGAGCAGTTTCTTGCGGAGCGTGTTACGGTTGATGCCCAGCCGCGCGGCCGCCTTCAACTGCACGCCGCCACAGGCCGCGAGCATCTGCGCGATCAGTTCCCGCTCCACGCGGCTCACCACGCGGTCGAAGAGGGCGTCGTCGCCGGCCGGCGCCGTGGCCAGACCCTGCTCCACGAGTTCCCTGGCGAGGCTGTCGAGGTCGCCGCCACGGCCCGGCATCGGGGTCGAGTCGCGACCGCCGCGAATGCCGGCCGGCAGGAGGTCGCAGGTGATCTCGTCACCGGGCGCCATCACCACGCACCGCTCCACCACGTTTTGCAGTTCGCGGACGTTGCCCGGCCAGTGGTAGCGGACGAGCGCCTCCGTCGCATCCTTCTGGATGTGCACCACGTAGCGGTCGTTTTGCTCGTTGTAGATCTCGAGGAAGTGGGTCACGAGCAAGGGAATGTCCTCCCGCCTGGCCCGCAGCGGCGGCAGCACGATCGGCACCACGTTGAGCCGGTAGTAGAGGTCCTCGCGGAAGCTCTCCTTGGCCACCTCGTCGAGCAGGTCGCGGTTGCTCGCGGCGATCACGCGGGTGTCGACCCGGATCGTCTCGGTGTCGCCCACCCGCTCGAACTCGCGCTCCTGGAGCACGCGCAGGAGCTTCACCTGGAGCTTGGGGGTCGTGGAGTTGATCTCGTCCAAGAAGATCGTGCCGGTGTGGGCCGCCTCGAACCGGCCGGCCCGGTTGGCCACCGCGCCGGTGAAGGCCCCGCGGACATGGCCGAACAACTCGCTCTCGAGCAGGCTCTCCGAGAGGGCGCCGCAGTTGACCCGGACGAAGGGCCCGCTGCCCCGCGGCGAGAGCTGGTGGATCGCCTTGGCGATCAGCTCCTTGCCGGTGCCCGTCTCACCGAGCAGGAGCACCGAGGCGTTGGAGGCCGCCACCCGCCGGGTGGTGGCGTAGACCTCGAGCATCGCGGGGCTCGACCCGATCAGGCCGGCGATCGGGGCGGTCGGCGACTCGTCACCGTCGGGGGCGGATGGGCGCAGCATCGGCGGGGGAAATCGTGTTCTTCCTGCCCGCCGCCTCGAGCACATCCAGAATGTCGCCGGCGGCACGGCGGGCCGTGTCGTCGGTGGCCCGATTGTACCGTCCGTAGGCGGTGAGCATCTGACGGCTTTCGAGCAGGATTCCCCAGCGGTCCACGCTCGCCTCGAAGGCCGACTTGGCCACCAGTCGGGCGGGCTCGGGGAGGTCGCTGCGGCGGGCCTCCTGCTCGAGGGCCGCCTGGGCCCCGGCCCGGCCCATGGAGGCCAGGAGCGAGGCGGCCGCCGGGTAGAGCTGCTGGCTCAAGAGCGCGAGTTCGGCCGTCTCCTGGGCGGGGGAAATATCCCAGCCCCGGCGGCCGAGCCGGCCGAGCAGCCCGAGCGCCTCGCGGGCCCGCA
>CAXNGP010000242.1:0-4302 GCA_964201845.1 Pirellulales bacterium | reverse complement strand
GCACGGCCGCCCGGAGGTGCGGCCGCCGGGCGGAGGCCCGGCAAGGCTGCAGGGGGCAGGGATGCCCCTGCAGCCGTGAATCAAGCGCTCTTCGTGCGGGTCTCGCGGAGCGGGATCACCGGCTCCCCGCCCTCGACGTTCCGCTCGTTGATCACGTAGGTCGCCCCCTGGTGGTCGGGGAGGTCGAACATGATGTCGAGCATCGTGTCTTCCATGATGCTCCGCAGGCCACGGGCGCCCGTCTCCTTCCTCATCGCCTTGCGGGCGATCGCCCGCAGCGCCTCGTCGGTGAACTCGAGCGTGCAGTTCTCGAGGCCGAACATCTTTTGATACTGCTTCACGAGCGCGTTCTTGGGCTCGGTCAGCACGTTCACGAGTGCCGCCTCGTCGAGCGGCTGGAGCGACGAGATCACCGGCAGGCGGCCGACGAGTTCGGGGATCAGGCCGAACTCGAGGATGTCGTCGGAATCGACCTGCGGCAGCAGTTCCGCCAGGTCGGCGTCGCCCCGGTGGCTCGTGGGCTGGCCGAAGCCGATCGTCCGTTTGCCAAGCCGCTTGGCGATGATCTTGTCGATCCCCACGAACGTCCCGCCACAGATGAACAGGATGTTGGAGGTGTCGAGCTGAATGTATTGCTGCTCGGGATGCTTGCGGCCTCCCTGCGGCGGCACGTTGGCCACGGTACCCTCGAGCATCTTGAGGAGTGCCTGCTGCACGCCCTCGCCCGAGACGTCGCGGGTGATCGAGACGTTCTGGCTCGTCTTGCCGATCTTGTCGATCTCGTCGATGTAGAGCACCCCCCGCTGGGCGGCCTCGATGTCGTAGTCGGCGGCGTTCAAGAGCTTGAGGAGCAGGTTCTCCACATCCTCGCCCACGTAGCCCGCCTCGGTGAGCGTGGTGGCGTCGCCGATCGCGAACGGCACGTCGAGGATCCGGGCGAGCGTCCGCGCGAGCAGCGTCTTGCCGCAGCCGGTCGGTCCCAGCAGCAGGATGTTCGACTTGTCGACCTCGACGTCGCTGCCGTCCTTGCCGAGGTTGAGCCGCTTGTAGTGGCTGTGGACGGCGACCGCCAGCACCCGCTTGGCGTGCTGCTGCCCGATCACGTACTGATCGAGATGGGCCACGATCTCGCGGGGCGAGGGGATCGCCGTGAACAGCTGCTTGCTCGTGCCCCGCCGCTTCTTCTCCTGGTCGAGGATCGACTGGCAGAGCTCGATGCACTCGCCGCAGATGTAGACGTCACCCGGCCCCTCCACGAGCGGCCCGACGTCGCGGTAACTCTTGCGGCAGAACGAGCAGAAGGCGTTCTTCTTGGTCGTCCCACCGGCGCCGCGACGTCCCAGACCACCCGAGTCTTTTCCGGATGCCATCAGTTCATTCCCTCGCTGCTTCTGGCCCTGCGGGATCCGTCGGCGACCAGTGCCGCGCTCGGAGTTCGGGCACGCCGGTCCGCGGGCGCGGATCGACGAGTGTTCTTACTCTTCGGAATTCTTCCTCGCTCAGCACACCCTCGTCCCGGAGATTTTTGGAACTGACGAGCATGTTTTCCCAATCGCCACGACCCGACTCTCCCATCTTGGGCTGGTGGTTCCCAGCCCGAAATCCCGACCGCGCACCGGCCGGCAGCAGCCTCCGGCGGATCGCGGCGACCGCCACGACCCCCGCCACGACCACCACCAGCAACCAGGCAAGGCTGGGCAGCGCCTTGGCCAGCACCGGCCCCAGCACCGGCCCCAGGAACGGCCCCAGGAACGGCCCCAGGAACGGCTCCAGCACCGGCTCCAGCCACGCCACGTCAGCCACCGTCGCACCCCTCGGGCAGAGTCCACCGGATCCACGCGGGCACCTCGGGCGGGGCACCCTGGCTGCCAGCCGTACCCGCCGGCCGCAGTATGGCGACGGGCCGACCACCGGGTCCAGCAAAAACCCCGCCCCTTCGCGGCCTTCGCCATTTTGCCCACGCCCGCGACGAGGGGCCGTTCACCCCGGCGGGAACGGGTCGCCGGACGGCGGTTGGGGAAGAGTTTTCGGGTCGTAGGGAAAATGACTGACTTTGCGGCCCCGCCCACGCCGATGGATGCCGTCATGGAATATCCGGCCGCTCGCAACCCGGGCTTGGCACACCGACGCCTGAGGCGATCGGCGGCAGTCGGCTGCTTGCTCGCCCTCGCGCTCGGAGCCGCCGCGATCGGTTCGGCCCAATCGCCGGGCGACGGGCCCGGGCTGCCGCCGGTCACACGCACCAACCAGCGGACTTTCGCGATCCCCTTCCGACTGCCGAAGTCCCAAGATCCCGATGCCGACGCGACCGCCCAGCGGGTCGTGCTCAACGTCTCCAAGGACCTCGGCGCCACCTGGTCGACCGCCGGCGAGGCGGCCCCCACCGCGGGCTCGTTCACCTACACGGCCGACGTGGACGGCGAATACTGGTTCCGGCTGCGGGCCGTCGATCGCAAGGGACGCTCCCGGGGAGGCGAAGGGCCCGACATCCGCGTGCTCGTCGACGCGGCCGGCCCCCGGCTGGCCGCCCGGCTGTGGAAGGGCCCGGACGGCGAGATCGTCTGCCGCTACGCGGCTGCCGACGACTCGCTGCGGCTCGACTCGCTGGTCGTGGAGTATCGCGGCAAGGAGGATCGCGGCTGGAAGAGCGTGGCCGCTGACGCGGTGCTGGCCCGGGAGACTCCCGCCCACCTCGTGGGCGAGACGATCTGGTGGGCCGGCGAGAAGGTGGAGCAGCTCGCCGTCCGGATCGCGATTGCCGATCAGGCAGGGAATCAGACGGTGCGGCAGTTCTCGCTCGAGCCGACCGATCCGCGGGTCGACCAGACGGCGCTCGCGAAGGAACTCGGCGTGCCCGCCCTCCCCACCCAAGCTGCGGTCACGAACGACCGGCTCCCCACGGAAGCCCCGCTCGCCGAACCGGTCGACCAGGCACCGCTGCCAGCGCCGCCGTCCTCGGCCACGACCAGCGTGCTCGCGCCCGCCGCGGGAGCGTGGCCCGCCGAGGCCTCCGGCTGGACTGGTGGCGGTCCTGCGGCCAGCCAGGTCACGGCCGCCCCGGCGCCCCGGCAGGCTTCCCGTACCGCTTCGGCCGCCGGCCTCCTGCCGCGGGCCGACGACGAAGCCGCCCGCCGCAGTCCGGCGCGGCCCGTGTCGACGAGCGACCCCTTGGCCGCCGCCGGCATCACCCGACCGTCGGCCGAGGGGCAAGGCCTGGAATACCAGGGCCGCCCGCTGCACCTGGCCCGCTCGCGGCGATTCACCTGGGACTACGAGATTCCGGCCGTTCGCCGGACCGCCGGCCCGCTCCGGGCCGAGCTGTGGACCACCCGCGACGGCGGCCTGACGTGGCAAAAGGCGGCGGTCGACAAGGACGGCCGCAGCCCCATCGACGTGGAGCTCACCGACGCCGGCTTTTACGGCGTGCGGCTGGAACTGGTGGCCGACGTGCCCGACGCCGACGGTGGACCACGCAGTGGCGCCGAGCCCGACGCCTGGATCGGCATCGACGAGGAACCGCCCCAGGTGGAGTTGGCCGGCGTCGATCGCGACGAGACATCGGGCACCGACACGCTCGTGATCCGCTACGCCGCCCGCGACCCGCTCCTGGCCTCCGACTCCGTCCGCCTGCTCTATTCTCCGAACGCCGAGGGGCCGTGGGCCACGATCGCGACGGTGGCGGCGGCCGGGGGAGCGCACCGCTGGGAGCCCGGTAAGAACGTGCCCGCGCGGGTGTTCATCCGCATCGAGGCGACCGACGCAGCCGGCAATCAGGCGGCCGCCGTCAGCGAGGAGGCCGTCTCGGTCGCCCCGACGCGGTTCGGCGGCCGGCTCGGCGGGCTCAGGGTCGTGCCCACGCCGTAGCCAGACGGCCTTCGCTACACTCTCCTCCGGATCGACCCCGGAGGCTGGTGACTTGGCTGGTGGCACGCACGCCCTCGATCTGTTGCTCGATCCCGCGAGTCTGCGGATCGATACGCCGTCGATCGTGGTGCTCTCCGGCGGCGAGCCGTTCCTGGCCCGCAACTGCCTCGCGCTCCTCCGCGACCGACTCGTACCCGACGAGGCCGACCGGGCCTGGGCCTGGCGGGAGTTCGCCGGTGACGAGCCTCTCGACCCGCGGGATGTGTTCGACGAGGCGGCCACGGTGCCGCTCTTCGCCTCCGCCACGCGTGCGGCTGTCGTGCGGCAGGCCGATGCCTTCGTCACGGCGGCCCGCGAGTCGCTCGAGAAGATCGCCTCTTCGTCCCGCGGGAGACGCGGACTCGTGATCCTCGAGGTCAAGTCGTTCCCCGGAACGAC
>CAXNGP010000241.1:0-4329 GCA_964201845.1 Pirellulales bacterium | reverse complement strand
CTCTCTCGCGCGAAGGATGCCCGCGATGCTCTGGGAAGTTGACGTCTCGCTTACCGACCCCGCGACCGATCACGCGGCGGGCGAACTCGTCGCAGCGGCGAACCAACTGGGACTCGCCGGCTGTACGGCCGCCCGCACGGCCGCCGGCTGGCTCGTGGAAGGGAATGTCTCGCGGGCCGACGTCGAGCGGATCGCGCGGGTGCTCCTGGCCGACCCGGTCACGGAAACCTTCACCGCTGCCGAAATCGGCGCCGCGGGCCTGACCGCCGCGGTCGACGGCCTGCCGACGGTGGTGCACGTGCTGCCGCGACCCGGCGTGACCGACCCCGCCGGCCTGACCGCCGCCGAGGCGTTGGCGATGCTCGGCCATCCGGGCGTGGCCGTCCGCAGCCTGAAGAAGTACTGGCTGCCCGCGATGGAGCCCGCCGCGGCCGCCAGCCTCGCCCGCCGGCTGCTGGCCAACGACGCGATCCACGACGTCGTGGTCGGCCCGCTCGCGCTCGAATCGCTGGCGGGCGGTGGCCATTGGTCGTTCGCGCGCCACACGGTGTCGCTCGAAGGCCTCGACGAGGCGGCGCTCGCCAAGCTCTCCCGGGACCGCTGCCTGGCGCTCTCCGTGGCCGAACTCGTCGCGGTCCGTGACCACTTCCGCACGCTCGGTCGCGACCCGCTCGAGATCGAGCTCGAGACGATCGCCCAGACCTGGAGCGAGCACTGCTGCCACAAGACCCTCACGAGCCCCGTCGCCCACGAGGGCCCGGCCGGCACGGCCCGCTACGCGAACCTGCTCAAGGAGACGGTGTTCGCCGCCACCCAGGAGGTTCGCCGGCTGCTCGGCGCCGCCGACTGGTGCGTGAGCGTGTTTCGCGACAACTCGGGGGTCGTGCGGTTCGACGGCGACCACGACATCTGCGTCAAGGTCGAGACCCACAATCATCCCTCCGCGATCGAGCCCTACGGCGGCGCGGCCACGGGGCTCGGTGGCGTGATCCGCGACGTGCTCGGCACGGGCCTGGCGGCCAAGCCGATCGCCAACCTCGACGTGTTCTGCGTGGCCCCGCCCGACACGCCCGCCGCCGCGATCCCCCCGGGCGTGATCCCGCCGCGGCGGCTGCTGGCCGGAGTGGTGGCGGGGGTCCGCGACTACGGCAACCGGATGGGCATCCCCACGATCGCCGGCGCCGTCGCCTTCCACCCGGGCTACCTCGGCAACCCGCTCGTGTTCTGTGGCACCGTCGGGATCATGCCGCGAGGCCATGCCGAGGGCCGCGTCGAGCCGGGCGACCTGGTCGTGGTGGCCGGCGGCCGGACCGGCCGCGACGGGATCCACGGCGCCACGTTTTCCAGCATCGAGCTGTCGAGCGCGAGCGAGACCGAGAGCGGCGGGGCCGTCCAGATCGGGCATGCGATCCACGAGAAGACGCTCACCGACTTCGTGCTCGAGGCGGCGCGGCAGAAGGTCTTCCACGCGATCACCGACTGCGGCGCCGGCGGCCTGTCGAGCGCCGTCGGCGAGATGGGCTCGGAGCTCGGCGCGGAAGTCGATCTCGACCGCGTGCCCCTCAAATACGACGGCCTCTCCGCCACCGAGGTCTGGATCTCCGAGGCGCAGGAGCGGATGGTGCTCGCCGTGCCGCCGGGCCAGTGGGACAAACTCGCCCGGATCGCCGCGGCCGAGGGGGTCGAGGCGACGGCGATCGGCACCTTCACCGGCGCGGGCAAGATCGTGCTTCGCTGGCACGGCGAGGTGGCAGGCGAGCTCGCCTGCCACTTCCTCCACGAGGGCCGGCCGCGGCACATGCTCGTCTCGCGACATGTCCCGCCGGCGCTGCCACCGGCGGCGTGGCAGCCCGCGGGCCTCGCGTCCACGCTCCTGGCCGTGCTCGCGCTGCCCGACGTGGCGAGCAAGGAATGGATCATCCGGCAATACGACCACGAGGTGCAGGGGGCGAGCGTCACCAAGCCGCTGCTGGGGCCGGGCGCGGGGCCGGCCGACGGCACGGCGATCCGCGGCGTGTTGGGCCGGGAGCGGGGCATCGTGCTGGGGGTGGGCCTGCGACACCGGCTCGGTCCGCTCGACCCCTACCAGATGGCCGCCGGGGGAATCGTGGAGGCGATCGCCAACGCGGTGGCGGCCGGCGCAGACCCGGAGCGGATCGCGCTGCTCGACAACTTCTGCTGGGGTGACACCCGCCGCCCGGAGACGCTCGGGCCGCTCGTGGAGGCCTGCCGCGCCTGCCACGACCTGGCGCTCGCCTTCGCCGCGCCCTTCGTGAGCGGCAAGGACAGCCTCAACAACGTGTTCGCCTACACCGACGCCGCCGGCGTGGCCCGCGAGATCTCGATCCCGCCGACGCTCCTGGCGACGGCGCTTGGCCAGCTCCCCGACGTGCGGCAGGCGATCTCCCCCGACTTGAAGCGGCCCGGCAGCCTGCTGGCGATCGTCGGCCTGTCCCGCGCCGACACGGCCGGCAGCCAGCTCGAGCTCGCCGGGAGAGTCCGCGGCGGCCGGCTCCCCGTGGTCGACGCGGCCGCCTGTCGCGCCACGATCCAGGCGCTCGCCCGGGCCCAGCGGGCCGGGTTCGTGCTCGCCTGCCACGACCTCTCCGACGGCGGCCTGGCCGCGGCCGTCGCCGAGATGGCGATCGGCGGCGGCCTGGGCGCGCGGCTGGACCTGGCCGCGGTGCCCTTCGCCGAGGCGGGCGACGACGCCGCCGGAGCGACCACCGGCCTCGCGCGGGATCTGGCGATCGCGTTCGGCGAGTCACCGGGCCGGTTCGTCTGCGAACTGCCGGCCGGCCGCGCGGCCGAGTTTACCGCGGCCTTGGGCGACGTGCCCTGGGCGGTCATCGGCGAGGTGCTCGCCGAGCCTTCGGTCGAGCTCGGGGGCGCCGGCGGCGTCGAGCACGTCGCCGTGGCCGCGCTCGACTCCGCCTGGCGGTCACTCGCCCGGGAGAACCACTGACATGCTTTCGCCCCGCGCCCTCGTGCTGCGTGCCCCCGGCACCAACTGCGACCTCGAGACCGCCCACGCCTTCGAGCGGGCCGGCGGCATCGCCCGTCGCGTCCACGTCCGCGCCCTTGCCGAGCGGCCGGCCACGGGCGACGATTGCCAGATCCTCTGCATCCCCGGCGGCTTCTCCTACGGCGACGACATCGCCAGCGGCAGGATCTTCGCCCTCGAACTCCGCACGCGGCTGGCCGACGTGCTGCGTGCCTTCCGCGATCGCGGCGGGCTCGTGCTCGGAATCTGCAACGGCTTTCAGGTGCTCCTGCAGACGGGCCTGTTGCTGGCCGACGCCGACGGCACGCGGCAGGCGACCCTCGCCCACAACACCTCGGGGAGGTTCATCGATCGCTGGGTGAGCCTGCGCAACACCGGCGGCCCGTGTGTCTTCCTGCAGGGGCTCGACTCGTTCGAGCTGCCGGTGGCACATGCCGAAGGCCGGTTCGCGACCCGCTCGGCCGCCGACTTCGCCCGCCTCGACGCGGCGGGCCAGTTGCCGCTGCGGTATGCCGGCGGCAGCAATCCCAACGGGGCGGAGGGCGACGTGGCGGGCGCCTGCGACGCCACGGGCCGCGTGTTCGGCCTGATGCCGCACCCCGAACGGTTCGTCGCCACCACGCAGCATCCCGCCTGGCACGGCCGGCTCGATCCCGACCAGCCGGGCACGGGCCTGGCGCTGTTCTCCAATGCCGTGCGCGCGATGGCGTGACACCTGGCTCGCCGCGGTAACCATGGACTGCGAGGGGTTGCCGGTTCCCCAGAGCCGGCGTTGCTGGCCGAGCGCAGCAAGGATTGCGAAGCGAAGGCCAGCATCGAGCGAACGGAGGGCAGGATGCCCGGAGTGAGCGTCCGGGCGATGGGGACCGGCAACCCCGAGCCCACGTGATGGCTTTTCAGCATTGACGCGGGCGGGGTGGGTTTCCTATTTCCCCAAGGTTCCTCTTTCCCCGAAGTTCCAGGGTCCTGCCCCCGCAGGGTTCTGCATCGTGTCCACTCACTCCCGCGACGCGCGCGGCGCCGCGGCATCGCTCGCGCTCCTGCTCGCCGTCGGCCTCGGCCAGGCGGGGTGCCGGTTCGTCGGTAGCCCGCGACCGGCGCCCGGGCTCGCGACCGAAGCCGCAGTCGCGAGTGAACGTGACGGTGCGGCGCGGCCCGCCCCGCGGACGATCCCGCTCGAGCTCGTGTTCGTGCGGTGCGACGAGCACGATCCGGAGCTGCGGGACGAACTCTGGCAGTTCGTCGACGAGCAGGGCTTCGACGCGGATCTTCGCCGCCGGCTGGCGGCCAATGGCCTCCGCGCCGGCATCGTGGGGGGCCATCTG
>CAXNGP010000240.1:0-4344 GCA_964201845.1 Pirellulales bacterium | reverse complement strand
CAGGCCGCCTCCCGCACAGGCCGCCCAGCATGCCTACAGCTGCCGCAGGCTGGCTACGCCCGACGCCACGAGTTCCGCCGCGCGGTCGATCTCCGCTTCGGTCGTGAACCGGGAGAGTCCGAATCGGACACTCGCCCGGGCCTGTTCCTCGTCGCGGCCGAGCGCCAGGAGCACGTGGCTGGGCCGCGGGTTTTCCGCCGAGCAGGCGCTGCCTGACGAGACGGCCAATCCCGCCGACGCGAGCGTCGCCAACAGCGTCTGACCATCGACACCGGGCACGTGCACGTTGAGATTGTTGACCAGGCGAACGCTCGCGCCGTCGGGGCCGGCACGATCGAGCGCCGGACCGTTGAGTTGGAGCCCGTCGATGCCGGCCGACAGCTTCGACCACAACCGATCGCGCAGCCGCCGCATGCGCGGCGCTTCCTCGGCCAGCCCCGCGGTCGCGAGCCGCGCCGCCTCGGCCAGCCCCACGATCCCCGGCACGTCGAGCGTGCCACTCCGCATGCCGCGTTCCTGACCGCCGCCATGCACGAGCGGCTCGACCCGCACGGCCCGCTCCCGCCGCCGCACGAACAGCGCCCCGGCCCCCTTGGGCCCGTGAAACTTGTGGGCGGAAAAGCTCGCGAGATCGGCGCCCAGCGCATCGATGTCGACAGGCATTCGGCCGATCGCCTGGGCGCAGTCGACGTGCACGAGCCCGCCGGCCGCATGCACGATCGCGGCCAGCGCCGCCATGTCTTGCACCACGCCCGTCTCGTTGTTGGCCAGCAGCAGCGAGACGAGCAGCGTGTCAGGGCCGACCGCCGCCTCGAGATCGGCCGAGCGAATCCGCCCCGCGACGCCGGCCGCATCGGCCTGCCGTACGACGGGCAGCCGCGTCACGGCAAACCCCTCCCGCTCGAGGTGCTCAGCGGGGTCGAGCGTGGCATGGTGGTCGGTCACGGCGACGATGATCCGTCGCCGCGCCGCGTCACCCAGGTGCCCGGCCCGGGCCGCGAGTCCGAGCAGAGCGATGTTCGTGCTCTCGGTGGCCCCGCTCGTGAATACGATCTCACGGGGCACCGCCCCGATCGCGGCGGCGAAGGTCGCCCGTGCCGCCTCGACCGCATCGCGGGCCTCGCGGCCCATTTCGTGGGTCGTGCTGCCGGCGTTGCCGTAGTGGTCGGTGAGCCACGGCAGCATCGCCTCGAGCACCCGCGGGTCGAGTCGGGTCGTGGCGTGGTTGTCGAGGTAGATCGTGTCGGCCATGGCCGCTAGGTTTCGAGCAGGCCCGAGGCGAGGGCGTCGAGCGTGATCTGCGACCAGGTCTCGAACCGATCGCGATCAGCCATCAGTGCGGCGAGCGGCTCGAAGCCGCACTCCACGAGCTCGCTCTCCCGTGAGGCCACGTCCGGTCGCTCGAGTTCGAGCAGGTGCACGATCCCGAGGTGCACGCTGCCCACCGCATTCGAGTCGTCGTTGATCAGCCCCACGCACCGGCCCGTCCAGCCACCGCCGATGGCGATCTCCTCGGCGAGTTCCCGCCGCATGCCGGCCTCGTAGCTGGTGTCGTCGCCGTGCTCGCCGTCGGTGCTGGAGATGTGGCCGCCGATCCCGAGCGACCGCTTGGCTCTGAGTCGCGCCTCGCTCTGGCCGCCGCCGCGGGTGTAGGCGAAGTAGTGCCGCAGCCCATCTTCGCCTCGCCAGGCGAGCACGCAGTACGGGATCAACTGCTTGAACGACGGATCGTCTTCCACGCTCGCCCGCGGCCGCCACGACGTGTGCGCGGGATCGAGCAGGAGAGGCAGGTAGGCGGCGGTGTCGCCGCAGAAGCCCTGGAAGGCCCCGGCCCGATCGAAGAGCGTCCGCGGCACCACCAGCACATGTTCATCGGGAAACTGACTCATCCCGGAAGGCTACCAAAATCCGCACGCTCGGGGTTGCCCATGCCGTTACGCCAGCCCCAGCAGCATCGCGTCGCCGTAGCTCAGGAACCGGTACCGCTCGCGGATCGCCTCGGCGTAGGCGCGGGTGATCAGGTCGCGGCCGGCGAACGTGCTCACCAGCACCATCAGCGTCGTCCGCGGCATGTGGAAGTTGGTCAGCATCACATCCACGGCCCGGAAGGTGTGTCCGGGGCGGATGAAGAGGTCGGTCGGTCCGCTCCAGGCGGTGATCGGCTCGCCCTCGGGCGTCGCCCGCGCGGCCGTCTCGAGCGTCCGCACCGCCGTGGTGCCGATCGCCACCACCCGGCCGCCGCGGCCGCGCGTCTCCCGCACCGCCGCGGCCATCGCCGCGGGGCACTCGCACCACTCGGTGTGCATCGGATGGTCGTCGATCCGCTCGGCCGTGATCGGCCGGAAGGTGTCGAGGCCGACATGGAGTGTGACCTCCGCCCGGCCGATCCCACGCGCCGCGAGCGCGGCCAGAAGCTCCGGCGTGAAGTGGAGGCCGGCCGTCGGCGCCGCGGCCGAGCCGCTCGCGCGGGCGAACACCGTCTGATACCGCTCCACGTCGCCGGCCGCCTCGTCGCCGCCGCGGATGTAGCCCGGCAGCGGCACGCGGCCGGCCCGCACGAGCACCGCCTCCGCGGGCTCGTCGCCCTGCGACCTCACGAGCCAGGCGCCACCCGCTGCGCGGCCCACGAGAGAAAGCTCCGCGGCATCGCGACCCTCGCGATCGACCAGCACGATCCGCTCGCCCAGCGCCGGCCGGCCGCGGGTCTGGGCGAGCACCCGCCAGCAGCCCGCCTGCTCGCCTTCCCGCTCGACCTGCAGAAACAACCCTTCCCAACGGCCCCCCGTGGCGGCCCGCCGGCCGACAAGCCGGGCCGGCACCACGCGGGTGTCGTTGACGACGACCAGGTCGCCGGGAGCAAGCAGGTCGGGGAGGTCACGGACATGCCGGTGCTCGAGCGAGCCGGAGCCGCGGTGGACGACGAGCAGCCGGGCCGCCGCCCGGTCGGCCAGCGGCTCTTGGGCGATCAGTTCCCGTGGCAGGTCGTAGTCGTAGAGGTCGGCGTCGGCCATGCCCCAGATCGTAGCCAGATCGTAGCCTGAACGGATCGGGATCGGTGGCGACGAGCGGCTACATTAGGGGCATGACCGCAGCGTCCAGCATCCATACGCCCGTCCTCTCGGCGGAGGTGATGAGCCTCCTCGACATCCGCCCCGGCATGCGGGTCGTCGACGGCACGCTCGGCGGTGGCGGCCACACGCGGCTGTTCGCCGAGGCGGTCGGCCCCGACGGGCTCGTGATCGCAATCGACCGCGACCCGGCGGCGATCGACCGCGGCGCCCGCGAGCTGGCGGGGCTGCCCGTGCGGTTCGCCCAGGCCAACTACCGCGACCTGCCGGAGGTGCTTGACGCAGTCTCGCTCGACCGCGTCGACCGCGTCCTGCTCGACGTCGGCCTCTCGAGCGACCAGCTCGCCGACAGCGGCCGCGGTTTTTCCTTCGACTCGGAGGGGCCGCTCGACCTGCGGTTCGACCCGACGGAGGGAGAGCCGGCTTGGCGGCTCGTCAACCGGATGCGGCCCGAGACCCTTGCCGACCTGATCCACGAGTTCGGCGAGGAACGATTCTCGCGCCGGATCGCACGGCGGATCGCGACGGCCCGGGAGAAGGAGCCGATCCGCTCGGCCCGCGAGTTCGCGCGGATCGTGACGTCCGCCATCCCCCGGCAGTATCCGCCGCCGCGGATTCATCCGGCCACCCGCACCTTCCAGGCACTGCGGATCGCCGTGAACGAGGAGCTCAAGAGCCTGCGGATCGCCCTGGAACGGATCCCCACGCGGCTTGCCCCGGGCGGCCGGCTGGCGGTGATCTCGTTCCATTCCCTCGAGGATCGGCTGGCGAAGGAGGCGTTTCGCAACCGTCAGGTCTGGGAGCCGCTCACCCGCGGCCCGATCGAGGCGGGAGAGACCGAGGTGGCCCGCAATCCCCGCAGCCGCTCGGCGAAACTCCGCGTGGGCCAGGCCATCGGCAGCGGCGGGGCAAGCTAGGCGATTTCCGGACCCGAGCCAGGACTCGGGCCACGCGGACACCCCCCGGGGACACCGAACGGGATTGCCCCGCGTAGGCCGCGCAGCCATGATCCGCCGCCCCGGTGGCCCCCTTTTCCATCTCCGGCCTTCCATGGGACGAGAGACCAAGTTTCTTCTCGCGCTGCTCGGCTTGTTGGCGGGCGTCTTTCTCGGCGTCGTGTCGATGAAGCTCTTTGTGCCGCGGCCGCCGGCGGGCGCCGGGCCCGACGTGCATGCCGACATCGCGACGGCCGAGGCCCAGGCGCTCGTCGAGCCGCCGGAGTTGAGCCCGGCCACGGCGCCGGCCGACGCCATCGCAATGGCACCGCCGGATGTCC
>CAXNGP010000239.1:0-4355 GCA_964201845.1 Pirellulales bacterium | reverse complement strand
GACGCCGCCGGCGACGCGGCAGCCCGCCGGCTTGTCGCCGCCGCGCTGGCCTGCGTCTACCAGGCCACGGCCAACTCCGGCCCGGTGACGCGGGCCGCGGCGCATGGCCTGGCGGAGGCGCTCGGCGCGGTCTACCACGAGTTCGACGTTGAGCCGATCGTGCGGGGCTACGAGCGGATGGTCGCCACCGCCCTTGGCCGTCCGCTCGCCTGGGAGACCGACGACATCGCGCTGCAAAACATCCAGGCCCGAGCCCGGGCCCCCGGGGTGTGGATGCTCGCCAACCTGACCGGGGCGCTGCTCGTCTCCACGAGCAACCGTTCCGAGGCGGCGGTGGGCTACGCCACGATGGACGGCGACACGGCCGGCGGCATCGCCCCGATCGCCGGGATCGACAAGGCGTATCTCCGGCGCTGGCTTGTGTGGCTCGAGCGGCACGGGCCCGAGGGCCTGGGGCCGGTGCCGGCGCTCGCCGCGGTCAACGCCCAGCAGCCGACCGCCGAACTGCGACCGGCGGCGGCCGCGCAGACCGACGAGGCCGACCTCATGCCCTACGACGTGCTCGACGCGATCGAGCGGTTCGCGATCCGCGACCGGCAGAGCCCCGTCGAGTGTTGGCGGCGGGCCTGCGGCGAGTTTCCGCGGCACGAGCCCCGGCAGTTGGCGACCTGGACCGAGCGGTTCTTCACGCTCTGGAGCCGCAACCAGTGGAAGCGGGAGCGGTACGCCCCTTCGTTTCAGCTTGATGACGAGAACCTCGACCCCAAGACCTGGTGCCGGTTCCCGATCCTCTCCGGCGGCTTCGCCCGCGAACTGGCCGAGCTGCGGGCCGCCGTGGGGCGGGCGTAAGGTCCGGGGAAACAGCGGTCCAGACGCCCAAAAACGGCCTCGCTCCCCGGCCGCCGCGCCTGCTAGAGTCCCCGGCCGCGTTCCCAGGAGCCGACGTCGTGCGCCGTTTTTCTCTCGCCTCGTGGTGCTTCGCCGGCGTGGTCTCCATGGCAGGCCTGGCGGCCGCGCAGGCACCGCCGCCGGCCGCTCCCGCGGCCCTGCCCGCAGTGCCACAAGCCCGGCCGCTGGCACCCACGGCCCAGCCGCTGGCGCCCACGGCCCAGCCGCTGGCGCCCACGGCCCAGCCTGTGGCGCCCACAGCCCAGCCTGCCGGGGTTGCCCCCACGGCGGCCTCGCCGAGCCGGCCGCCCGAGCGGGTCGCCGCGGTGCCCGTGCCGCAGCCCACGCCCCTCTCGCCGCAGGAGCAGGAGGCCCTCGACCGCCTGCTCGCCGCCTGGGAGGCCCGCAACGCCGCCGTCAGCACCTGGTCATGCACCTTCCACAAGTGGGAATACAACGCCTGGAGCCCGGCCGACGCGGCAGGCGACCGGCTGGCGTTTGCCGAGAGCACCGGCGAACTCAAGTATGCGGCGCCCGACAAGGGGCTGTTTCGCGTCCGCGAGTCGAAACAGTGGAATCCCGAGGCCCGCCGGTACGAGGTTCGTGGCGGCGAGGCGGGTGAGCACTGGGTCTGCAACGGCGAGAGCATCTACGAGTTTCGCCATACCGACCGCCAGTTGCGCGAGACCAAACTTCCGCCCGAGATGCGGGGCAAGGCGATCAGCGACGGCCCGCTGCCCTTCGTGTTCGGCGCCAAGGCCGACACGCTCAAGAAGCGATACTTCATGCGGATCATCACGCCGCCGGAGGTGCGGGATCAGGTCTGGCTCGAGTCGCTCCCCCGCTACCAGGCCGATGCCGCCAACTTCTCCAAGGTCGAACTGATCCTGCAGGCCCGCGACCTGATGCCGTTCGCGATCCAGATCTACAAGCCTGGCGGGCAGGACCGCGACGTCTACCAGTTCGATCCGCGCACCAGCCTGATCGACAAGGGGCTCGACATGCTGCGAGACTTCGCCAAGCCAATCACCCCGTTCGGCTACAAGTACATTCTCGAGGACCTGTCGGCCCAGGCGCCGCCCGCCGCCGGGCCGCCGCCGGCCGTGGCCCCCCGCTGACTTTCGGGGGCGGATCCCGCGCGGCCCCCGGCCCGTTTGGCCCCCTGGCCGTCTCGCGTCGCGGCGGCGGTATACTGCCGCCTTTGACCCCGTGTCCGGCGGATCCCGTTCGATGCCCACCGTCGACCCATCCCACCCGCTCGCCAAGTTGCTCGAACAGGATCGCCGCTACTCGCTCGACGCCTACCTGTTCGTGCTCGAATCCCTGACCTACGCCCAGGAGACCCTGGGCTTCGGTCAGGAGCCCCCGACCGAGGAGCTCGACCCGCCACGGGCCGACGAGGCCGCGGCCACCGGCCGGACCAGGTCCCGGCCCCGCCGCGAACGTCGGCGGGCGGAGCGGCACGTGTCCGGCCAACAGCTCTGTGAGGCAGCGCGGCAGTTCGGCCAGCAGCAGTACGGCTTCCTGGCCAAGACCGTGCTCGCCACCTGGGGCCTCCGCAGCACGGCCGACATCGGCGAGATCGTCTTCAACATGATCGACATCGGTCAGATGCGGAAGACCCGCAGCGACAAGCGGGAGGACTTTCACGATGTCTACGACTTCGACGACGCGTTCGCCCG
The DNA here is from genome assembly GCA_964201845.1 of Pirellulales bacterium. Taxonomy (GTDB): domain Bacteria; phylum Planctomycetota; class Planctomycetia; order Pirellulales; family UBA1268; genus QWPN01. The sequence continues at coordinate 1,785 of CAXNGP010000239.1, read as the reverse complement.
AGACCTTGCCTTCGCGGTGCCGGACCGCGTCTGACGATCGGCCGGCTTGCGATGCAGATGACCTCGGCTCGCAGACTCTGGGCGGTGTTCGCCGTCGCCGCGCTCGCCCAAGCGGCGTGGCTGGCGATGCTCGCCTGGTTGGCGTGGCGGACGTGACGCCCGCGGACGGGCCGGACGGGGTGCCGGCATGAGTTTCGCCCTGGCCGCGGTGCCCGCCTGGGTCGCACTCCTGCCCCTGGGAGGCTATCTGCTCGTCCTGGGCTGGCTGCATCTGCGCCGCCGTCCGACGGCCCTGTCTGGCGGACTCGACGTCGCGGCCCTCGCCACGGGCCTCTCGGGCCTCGTGCTCGCGGGGCCGCTGGCCCTGCTCCAGCCGGCCGTGGGCACCGCCGCCTGGGCCGCGCTGATGATGCTCGGCGCGCTGGTGCTGATCGTGGCCGGAGGCCTCCTGGCCACGAGGCCCCGGCTGGTGATCTACAACGTCACGGTCGAGCAACTCCGCCCGGTGATGGCCGAGGTGGTCGGCCGCCTCGACGGCTCGGCGCGGTGGGCCGGGGAGAGCGTGTTGCTGCCGGCCCGAGGCCTGCAGGTGCTGATGGACGGCCGCGGGCTCTCGCGCTGCGTGAGCGTCGTGGCGGTGGGCACACGAGCCTCGCCCGAGGGATGGTCCGAGTTTGCCCGCCAACTGCGGCGCGGGGCCCGGGCGCTCCGCGTCCGGCGCAATCCCTGGGGCGTTGCCTTCATGGCCGCCGGGGTGTGCTGCATCGCGGCGGGCCTCGGCTGGGCCATGCTCGACCGGATGCGGTCGGGCGAACCTGCCGCGCCCGCCTCCGCGGCCTGCCGCTCGCTTCGTCCCCCGTGTCCGGAGTTCCGCCATGCCAGTGCACGTCGATCTCTCGACGCATGAGATCACCGTCCCGGTCGTGATCCGCAACGCCCCGCCGGGCCGGCTCTACGAAGACGCCGTCTCCCGCGAGCGGGCCGGCATCGTCTCCTCCGGCGCGATCGCGATCCGCTCGGGGACCAAGACGGGCCGCAGCCCCGCCGACAAGCACGTCGTCCACCGCCCCGAGTCGGAGGCCGACGTGTGGTGGGGCCCGGTGAACCATCCGATCGACGAGCACACCTTCCTGCTCAACCGCCAACGGGCGATCGACTACCTCAACACCCGCGACCAGATCTACGTCTGCGACGGCTACGCCGGCTGGGATCCGGCCACGCGGGTCAAGGTCCGCGTGCTCTGCGCCCGGGCCTACCACGCCCTCTACATGCACAACATGCTGATCCGCCCCACGCTCGACGAGCTCGAGCGCTTCGGCGCCCCCGATTACGTGATCTACAACGCCGGCCAGTTTCCGGCCAATCCCCTGACCTCGCAGATGACCAGCCGCACGAGCATCGATCTCTGCCTCGAGCGGCGGGAGCAGGTGATCCTGGGCACCGAGTATGCCGGCGAGATGAAGAAGGGCGTGTTCACCTACATGCACTGGCTCCTGCCGGGCCGGGGCATCCTCTCGATGCACTGCTCGGCCAACCAGGGGGTCGCGCCGGGCGGCGGCCCCGGCGACGTGTCGCTGTTCTTCGGCCTCTCGGGCACCGGCAAGACGACCCTCTCGGCCGATCCGGCCCGCCGGCTGATCGGCGACGACGAGCACGGCTGGGGTGACGACGGCATCTTCAACATCGAGGGGGGCTGCTACGCCAAGTGCATCCACCTCGACGAGGCGAAGGAACCGGAGATCTGGCGGGCGATCAAGTTCGGCACGGTGCTCGAGAACGTCGTCT
>CAXNGP010000238.1:0-4359 GCA_964201845.1 Pirellulales bacterium | reverse complement strand
CGGGCGCAAGCCCGGGGACTGCGGGCTACGAAGCCGTCCCGATCATCCAGCCCTCGCCGCGTACGAACACGGCTCGAGATGGCATGGGCAGCCCCCGCCCCCATGACGGTCGCATCACCACGATCACGTCAGCGGAAATCGCCGGTCTTGTCCCGCCAGACGCAATGGATGTGGTTGGCGGGATTGCCCTCGGCGTCGGGCTGCACGTTCACGAACTCCACCACGAACGACGGGCCTTCGAGCCGGTAGTAATGCCCCTTGCCCGGCTCGAGCGCGCCGGCCCAGGCGAAATGAATCTCGTCCCAGCCGTGGTGCACGAGCCCGGCGGCGGCCGGGGAGCCCTTCTCGATGACCGCGAGCCGCTCGCCGGCCACCTCGGCGGGCATCGAGCCGCAGTAGGTCTCGACGAGCCGGCGGACGACCGACTGCTGGTCGGCCGAGAGCCTGGCGAACGGGATACCCGCGGGCGGCTCGGCCGGCGGCTGCGGCGCCCCGGCGGCGCGGATCTCGGCAGGGGCCTCGGCGGCGATCACCGCGGTCTTCCGCTGACGTTCGTCGAGCGACGTCACGAGGTCGAAGGCGAGCGACTCCTCGGCGGCGAGTACGCGGCTGCCCGCGGCCGGCAGCCCGGCGAACGTGGTCTTCACCTCGGCTGGATTGGTCCCCATGAACTGTGGCGTCGAATCGACCAGCCTGCCATCGCGGACGGTGAAGTTGAGCGACAGGTGGTGCCCCTCGAACGAGAGCCCCCAGGAGCCCTTGGGCCCGGGCTCTCCGAAGACCGTGACGTAATACCGCAGCGCGTCGCGGACATTCTTCGCGCCGGTGCCCTCGAGCCGCCGCAAGAGCTCGTCGAGTTCCATGATCGCCACGGCCTTGCCGTAGCCCGCCTCGGAGAGCGCCGCCTGGAGGAGGGCGTGGGCCTGGTCCCGCTGGGGCTTGGTCATCTCGGAGAGGGGCAGCCCCTTGCGGATCGGCTTGGGCACGAAGTGCCAGTCGGTCCGGGCGGCCGCCGCGAAATCCGCCATGGCCCGGGCCTTTTGCACCTCGTCGAGACCCGCCAGCCAGGTGCTGGCCGCCGCGGTCAGCGACTCGCCAGCCGTCACCAGCCGAAGCGCGGCGACGCCCGCCGTGCCGAGAAAGCCGATCGCGATCGCGGCGAGAAGCAGGGCCTGGCGGCGGAAGGGCAGGTGTGGCATGAAATCGCTCCCGGGGAGGTGACGTGACGCGGCGTTGGGCCGCCGCCGGTCACTCGTGGTCGCGACGCGGGTCGCGGTCATGGTGGGCCTGGTCGACGTGCACGTGCACGCCCGGCCGCGCCTCAAAATACCGCTTCCAGGCGGCGTCCGACACTCCGGCGCCGTCGAGGTAGAGATTTTGCAGCGTCGGCGCTTTTGCCAGGGCGTCGAACCCGTCGTCACCGATAGCCACGTCGATCAGGTGCAGCGACGTGAGCCCCGGAAGCGTGGCGATCGCCCGGGCCACGTCCGGGCCCATCAGGTTGGACCCGCCGAGCCGCAGGCTCTTGAGGGTCGGCACCGCCGCGAGCCGCTCGATCCCGGCCGGCGTGCAGGCCGCCTGCGGCACGTTCAAGTCACGCAGCGACCGGCAACCGGCAAGGGCCGCGAAGCCGGTGTCTGCGAGCGGCGACTGGCGGAGCACCAGCCGCTCGAGGTCGGGCAGCGTGGCCAGGATCGCTGCCTCGGTGTCGCCGGCCACGCCGCGCTGAAGCACCACCACACGGAGCCCGGCGAGGCCCCGGAGCGACTCCCACTCGGCGGTGGTGGGTGGCGCCTCCGCCTCGATCCGGTCGGCCCGCTTGTCCCGCACGGCGAGCACCTGCTTGCCGAACGGAGACGACGCGTCGCCCAAGCCACCCGGCCCGCCACACCCGAGGGCGACCACTGCCAACCATGCCCCAAACCCGAACCGCACCGTGGCCCCACCGAGGGCGTGAGGACTGGTATGAAACCTGCTCATGGCTGAAATACCACCGCGACGGGCAGCGCGTTGCCGAAGGTTTTGAAGTCTTTGAACGTCCAGACCACCTGCTTCTCGGGCGTGACCTCGATGATCTGGGGATTGCCGGGGCCCGCGTGGCAGTTGACGAGGAGCGTGTTGCCGCTGGGCAGCCGCCGGACCTGCGTCACCCAAGCGAGCGTGATCCCCGGCAGATCGTTCTGGTCGAGCTGCCAAACGATCTCCTTTTTCGGCGTCACCTCGAGCACCGAGTGGCCGTTGCCCGTGCCGACGAGCGTGTTGCCGTTTTCGAGCCGGACGGCTGAATAGACCTGGTCACCGAAGGCCTCGGGGCCGTGGCCCCCCTTCCGCGGCTTGTCGAACAGCGGCACGTCGTACTCCCACACCACCTTGCCGGCGGCGTCGTACTCGCGAACCACGCCGTCCTTCTCGTGGGCCACGAGGTAGGTGCCGGCGGCAGTCTTGCGGGCGTTGCGGGTGTCGGAGTGGGTCGAGGGCGAACCGACCGTGAGCGGAATCTCCCGCACCACCGTGCCGCCACGATCCACCTCGATGATCCGGGCCGGCCCCGATTCCACGATCATCGTCGTGCCGTCGGGCAGCCGCTGAAAGGCGTGCACCTCGACGCCGCGGGCCGCGTTGCCGTTGCCCTTGGCATCGTACTGCCAGACCGGCTTCCTGTCGGCGTCGAGCTCCACGATTCGCGTCCAGCCGTCCTGGTAGAGCAGGTGGCCGTCGGGCAGGAGGTGGAGGTCGTGGATCTGCCGGCAGGGGAGCTTCCACTCGACCCGGCCGTCGGGGGCGATGGCGGCGAGCGTCTTGGTCGAATCGTCGGCCGCGATCACCCGGCGACCCGGGCCGGTCTGGACGGCTGTGGGCGGCTCCTCGGCCGAGGCGACGGCGACGACGAGCAGCAACGCGAAGAACACGATCACGCCAGCACCTCCTTGATCGGCTGGACGTGCTCGACGCCGACGAGCTTCTGATCCAGGCCGCCGAAGAAGTAGGCGAGCCGGTTGGGATCCAGGCCGAGCAGCTGCAGCGCCGTCGCGTGGAGACTCTTCACGTGGAACCCCGGCTTCTCGCCATTGCCATGGCCCGGGCCGGGCGAGATCGCGGCCGAGCCGAGTTCGTCGGTCTCGCCCACGCTCACGCCTCCCTTGATGCCGCCGCCGGCCATCCACATCGTGAACCCGAAGGAGTTGTGGTCGCGACCGGTGCCCGCGGCGTATTCGGCCGTCGGCTGGCGGCCGAACTCGCCCCCCCAGATCACGAGCGTCTCGTCGAGCAACCCGCGCCGGTCGAGGTCCTCGAGCAGGGCCGCCACCGGCTGGTCGGTGTTGCCGGCGTGGAAGTTGTGGTTCTTCTCGAGGTCGCCGTGGGCGTCCCAGTTGTCGTCGTTGTGGGCGCCGCCGGAATAGAGCTGGATAAACCGCACGCCCCGCTCGACGAGCCGCCGGGCCAAGAGGCAGCGCCGGCCGAAGTCGGCGGTGCGAGGGTTCTCGAGCCCGTAGAGCTTCTTCGTCTCCTCGGTCTCGCTCGCCAGGTCCACCGCCTCGGGGGCGTGCTCCTGCATCTTCCAGGCCAGCTCGTAGGAGGCGATCCGGGCGGCGAGTTCGCTGTTGTCGCCGCGGGAGAGCAGGTGTGCCGTGTTGGAATCGCGGAGCGAGTCGAGCATCGCCCGCTGGGCCTCCAGCGGCATGTCGTCGGGGGGCGCGAGGTCGAGGATCGGCGGCCCCTTGCTGCGGAGGATCGTGCCCTGGTAGGTGGCGGGCATGTAGCCACTCGACCAGTTCTTGGCGCCAGAGATCGGGCCGCCGGTCGGATCGAGCATCACGACGAAGCCCGGCAGGTTTTCGTTGACGCTGCCCAGACCGTAGTTGACCCACGAGCCCAGGCAGGGCGCCCCCGACTGGATCTTGCCGGAGTTCATCTGCAGCATCGCCGAGCCGTGGATCGGCGAGTCGGCCGTCATCGAGTGGAGGAACGCGATCTTGTCGACGTGGCGGGCCACGTTCGGAAACAGGTCGCTGACATACTTGCCGCACTCGCCGTACTGCTTGAACTTCCACTTGGGGCCCACCACGCGCCCCTGGCTCTTCTCGCCGCCGCGGCCCTTCGTCTTGACGGAGATCGTCTGGCCGTCGAGTGGATAGAGCTTCGGCTTGTAGTCGAAGGTGTCGACGTGGCTCGGCCCGCCGTACATGAAGAGGAAGATCACGCTCTTCGCCTTGGGCTCGAACATCGGCGGCTTGGCGGCGAGCGGATTGACGAAGGGCACGCCGCTGGCCGCACTGACCTGGCGGGCGAAGAAGCCCTGCTCGAGCAGGCCCGACAGGGCCAGCCCCGTAAACGACGCCCCCGCCTCCCAGAAGAACT
>CAXNGP010000237.1:0-4361 GCA_964201845.1 Pirellulales bacterium | reverse complement strand
CACGATCCGCAACGCCCCCTCGAGGTGACCGGCGCGGGCCATCTCCTTCTGGGCCACGCTCGCCTCGTCGAGCCGCGGGTCATAGACGTAGGGATACTCGGCGCCGTCGACGGCCGCGAAGTAGTCGACCATCGTCGCGGCCTGCGCCGAACTCCAGTTGAACTTCGGCATCCGCAGGACGGCCGGCGGCCGGATGGTGTGCGGATTGAGCAGAAACTTGTGCAGCCAGGCCGACTGCACCTTGCTGCCCTCACCGACCAGCGGCGGCGGCAGCCAGCCCCAGGCATCCTCGGGCTTGACGTTGGGGTTCACCTGCTTCTCGTCGGCAATCACGGTCGGGAACAACAGCCGCGCCAGGTCGCCGCCCTTGGCGGGATAGTGGCGGCCGGCCGCGATCGCCGACTCGGGCACCAGGAGGTTGGGACCGCCGACCTGCCGGGCTTCGCCGTCCACGAGGGCGTCGTGCCAGAGCATGATCGAGCGGTGCGGCACGGCCTCCTCGTCGTCTTCCTCGATCGGAACGCCGTCCTCGTCAACCAGTTGCGGGCGTCCGGTCGCCGGGTCGAGCACCGGCATCCCGACGAGCGACGCATGATGGCGACCCGAGGGGTCGGCCTTCAGCGAGGCGTCGACCTGACCCGGCGTGAACCGCGGCGCGAGGAACGGATAGTCGGGGATCGCACTGCCCTCGCCCAACGCGCCGGGTCGGAACGCGACGTCCCACCGATCCATGGCGAGCGTGTGGCAGCCGCCACAGTTGAACTGCTCGGCCACCACCAGACCATCGAGCCGGGCCTGCTCTCGCGGCGACGGCTGGTGGACGAACTGCGGCGCCGGCGGCTCGGCCACCAGACCGAGCACGAAGGTCATCACGGCCTCCCGCTGCTCGTCGTTGAACGGGAACTGCGGCATCCGGTACCGCTCGTTGTACGACTTGTTTTCGACCTTCTTGTAGTCGTAGCTGCGGGGCGCCCGGAGCTTCTGCCAGAGGAAGCCCTCCCGCTCGTGGGCGAGCAGTTTCTCCAGGAAGAAGCCCGTGTCGGGGTCGACGCTGGACGGGTCGACATGGACCTCGCCGTCCTTGACGACGTAGGCCAGATCGGTCCCGAAGGGGTTCGCCTGGTCGACGGCGTGACCCGGCTCGTCGTGCGGTTCGGCGGCGTGAGCCCCGTGTCCGTTTTCGCCATGCCCACCGTGACCGTGACCGTGCCCGGCGGCGAGTTGGTGCATCACGAAATGCGAGGCCTGCTCGAAGGCGATCCGCGACGACTCCTTGCGGCCCCAGTCGGCCAGGGCCGCACCGGCGGGCTTGGCATCCTCGAAGCCGGGGATGTCGTGGCAGGAGTAGCAGGCGAGTTTGGCGAGGGTCTTCTTCCCGACGTACGCCAGCAGCGTGGCATCACGCCCCGCCCCGTCGAGGCCGACGAGGATCCGCTCGTCGCCCTTGATGGTGGCCGTCGCCGCGTCGATGCCCTTGGCCAGCACGGCCTCCGCCCTGGCGGTCGGGAACCGCTCCTTCAGGTAGATGAAGGCGAGTTCGTCGAGCGCCTTCCGCTCCTCCGCCGACAGCCCGCCGGCCGAGGCCATCGCGAACGGCACGGTGCCGTCGAGTGTCTTGACGTTCCACTCCGCCGCCGGCTTCCAGTCGCTGCCCGAAGTCATCAGGTAGGCGGTCGCGTCGGCCGCCGGGTCGGCCACGGTGCCGTCGGGGAGCTTCTCCGGCTCCAGCAGCACGTTGGGCATGATCGTCTTGGGGTGGTAGCGGGCCGGCTCGCGGAGCCAGCTGTAGAGCCATTCCTTGCCCTTCGGGTGCGCGGCCGCCTTGGCGCCGATCCGCGACAGGTCGGGGCCGTGCGTGCTCTGCGCCTCGGGGAAGTCGCCGTGCTTGTGGCAGGCCAGGCAGCCCCGCAGCTGAAACACCTTCTTGCCCCGGGCCACGTCGGCGGCCGCCGTGATCCCGCCGGCCGGCGCGATGTATTCGAACGGCTCGCTCTCGGCGGCCAGGTAGTGGATCATCGACCGGATCTCGATCGGCTCGTACCGCCGCGACTCCTCGAGGCCCTTGCCCTCGAGGTGCTCCCAGAGGCCGAAGAACCGCGGCATCTTCGTCGAGGGGCGGAACTCCTGCGGGTTGCGGAGCCACGCGTATGCCCAATCGAAGCCGAGCTTGGCGGCGGCATGCCGCAGGCTCGGCCCCACCTTGGGGAAGTTGCCCGGAGTCTCTTGCTCCTTGAGCATCGCGGCGAGCTCGTGGGTCCGCGGCTGCAACTTGCCGTCGGCGCCCGCGGTGGCGTCGGCCAGGATGGCCTCCCGCAGCCGGTCGCGGGCGGCGCGGCCGTCGGGGCTGGTCTTGACTTCGTTGGCCCAGCGAACGGCCGAGTCACCCAGGCCGGCCAGCCCCGGATCGGCGGCGACCGCAGCGGCCACCTCGTGGTAGTTGGGGTTCAGCCGCATGTCGGGGCCGATCCGCTTGTCGGGTCCGGCCCAGCCGTTGATCTCGTGGCAGCCGTAGCAGCCGTATTGCCGGATCAGGTGGTAGCCCTCGACGAGTTTCGGAGCGGGAGGCTCGGGAAACTTCTCGCTCGGCTCCAGATCCACCACCTGGTGGTGGCACTTCAGGCAGCTCGACTCCTCGAACCGCTCCGGCCGCATCGGGAAGATCCAGTGGTGGTTGTTGAACCAGCCATACTCTTCGTGCCAGCGATGGGCTTCCTTGGGTGAGTTGGGGGCGTGCGAGGCCCACTTGAAGCTCGTGGAACTCCCCTGCCCTTCGTGGCAGATCGTGCAGCCGAAGGTCTTCATGGGGTGGGGGCTCGAGTCGCTCACGAACAGGTCGAGCCGCGGGTGCGTGGAGTAGGGCTGCGGCACCCCCCGCCGAACGGTGAGCGAGAGCGGGCTGCCCCAGCGCGGCGACTCGAGCAAGGAGGCGAAGGCGACCGAAGCGGCGGTGGCGCGGCGGCCATCCACTTCCTCGATCACGTCACCGGGCAGCAGGCCTGCCCGGGCGGCGGCCGAACCCGGCTCCGGCGTCTCGTCGGCGGCGGTCGCCTGGGCCGGCAGCACGACGCTCACGGTCGGGTCGTCGGCGGCGAACACGCCCCGCGACGCGAGCCTGAGGCCGAACAGCGACTCCAGCGCGTCGTTGTCGATCTCCGTGCGGCCGCGTCCGGCGCCCGCGGCCCGGGCCGCTTCGATCAGCTTGGCGGCCTGCTCGGCCGGGGGAGTCGGCAGCGTGATCACGACCGACTCGGCCTCGGGATAGGCCGGATCCTGCGGCGCGCCGGGGCGGGTCTTGTCCATGCCGCGGTGGCAGGTGACGCACCGGTCGAAGCGGGCGACATTACGGAAGTTGTTGTTGATGGTCAGCTCGGGCAGCCAGACCTGCTCCACCTGCAGGGGGCTGTTGAAGGCGTCGAGCACCGGCATCTCGAGCGCCGTCTTGCCCCAGTTGCTCCGCCGATCGTCGTAGGTCTTCTGCAACGCCGCCAACTGCCCGCGATGGTCAGCCACCGCCTTCGCGGCCACGTCCTCGGGGGCCGTGATCCGCGCCAGCAACGCCTGCAGCTCCTTGCGGTAGGTGTTGGCGGCCTGGAACGCCAGGGTGGCGTCGCTCACCTGGGCCCGCTTGGCGTCGGCGATGCCGAGCAACTCCGACTGCCGCGCGGCGGGCGCCTCGTCGGACACCGCGAGCTCGTAGTCGGCGCGATTCTTGTCGAGCTCGGCCTTGCGGAGCTTGAGCGCACCGGCCAGCAGGTCTTCGCGGAACTTGGCCCGCTTCGCGATGTCGACCATCCGCTCGAGGAGGTCGCCCCGGAGCGCGAACCGCCGCTCGTTGAGCCGCTCGACCTCCGCCTTCCCGGCCTCGGCGTCGCCCAGCTGGGCGACGCGGGCCTGGAGTTCGGCCAGCCCGGCGATGTCCTGCTCCACGAGCCCCGCGGCTTGGGCGTCTTCCGGCACCTGCTTGGCGGCGGTCACGAACGCCTCGGCGAGACCCGGTTCGAGCGGCGCCCGGCGGGCCTCGGCCAGCGCCTCCGCCAGTTCGTTGCCCCGGGCCCGATACCCGGCCAGATCCTGCTGCTCGATCCGGGCGGCGGCCGACCACGTCTCCAGATCGCGGAATCCGCGGGCGTATTTCTTCCAGGGGCGGTCGTGGTCTGCCGCGAGCATCGTGACGGTGGCCACGAGCAACGCCAACGCCGTCAGGGCGAACACGACGTGCAGGATCTTGAGATTGCGCCAGGTCTGTTCGGTTGCGGGCATCTTCAGTCAGCCTCAGTCGATCGACCGGGGGAAGCGAGGCCGGGCCGCGGGTCGCGCGACCGGCGCCGCCGGGGGGACGTCAAAAGTTCAGCGAGAGTTCG
>CAXNGP010000236.1:0-4361 GCA_964201845.1 Pirellulales bacterium | reverse complement strand
TGCGGACCGGACCGGCCGACTGGGCCCCGCGACGGAACGAGCTCCGCCGGGTCGCCCGCGTGGGAACGCCGGCCGGCATCGACGCGCTCGGCAACGCCGCCTGCCATCTGACGTTTCTCAGCGTGGTGAACCGGCTCGGCGACGTCGATGCGGCGGCCCACTCCGTGGCCGTTACGATCGAGTCGCTCGCCTTCCTGCCGGGGAGCGCCTTCGCGGTGGCGGCGGCGACGCTCGCCGGGCAGTTTCTGGGCGCCCGTGACGAGCCGCGGGCTCGGCGGAGTGTCTGGCAGGCCGCCGGGGTGGCCATGGTGCTGATGGGGACGGTGGGGGGCCTGTTCATGATGGCTTCCGAGTCGCTGGCCGCCTGGTTCACCGGAGGGGCGGGGCGCCAGCCCGAGGTGGCCGGCTTGGCCGCCAAACTGGTGCAGATCGTGGCCCTCGCCCAGCCGCCGCTGGCCCTGCTGATGGTGTTTTCCGGCGGCCTCAGGGGGGCGGGAGCGACTCGGCCGCCGCTGGTCGTCAACTTCGCCGGCCTGCTCCTGATCCGGCTGCCGCTCGCGGTTCTGCTTGCCTGGCCGGAGGTTCCGCTGCCCGCGGGCCTCGGCACGCTGCCCGGGCTCGATCTGGGCGTCCGGGGCGCGTGGCTGGCCATGGCGGCCGACCTGACCGCCCGCGGCCTGGCGATGCTCCTGATCTTCCGGGGCCGGTCCTGGTCGCGGACGGCCGTCTGACGCGGCCGGTCTCGGCCGGGTTTGTCATGGTCAGCGGAAGAACGCGCGATACACTTCCGCACGCGGGCTTCGGCCACGCTTCCCCCGAGGGCGCCCGATGGCTGCCGTTGATCTGGACATCGAACAGTGGAGCACCGCCGACGCGGCCGACCTGTACGAGGTGAACCGCTGGGGCAACGGCTACTTCTCGGTCGGGCCGAACGGTCACCTGCTCGTTCACGCCGACAGGGACCCCACCCGGAGCATCGACCTCAAGCAACTGGTCGACCGGCTCCAGGTGCGGGGCATCGACCTGCCGATCCTGCTGCGGTTCGCCGAGATCCTCCAGCATCGGCTCGGCGAGATGCACCGCGCCTTCTCCGCGGCGATGCAGGAGAACGGCTACAACGGGGAGTATTGCTGCGTCTATCCGATCAAGGTCAACCAGCAGCGGCAGGTGGTGGAGGAAGTGCTCAAGTTCGGCCGTCCGTTCCGGTTCGGGCTCGAGGCGGGGAGCAAGCCCGAGCTGCTGGCCGTCATCGCGCTGGCTGACGACGACACGCCGATCATCTGCAACGGCTTCAAGGATGCCGAGTTCATCGAGACGGTGATGATGGCCCAGAAGATGGGCCGGCACATCATCCCGGTCGTGGAGCGGTTCTCCGAGCTGCAGCTGATCCTGGAATATGCCGAGAAGCTGAGCGTGCGGCCGCGGATCGGGATGCGGATCAAACTCGCGGCCCGGGGCAGCGGCCGCTGGCAGTCGTCCGGCGGGTTCCGCAGCAAGTTTGGCCTCACCGCCAGCGAGCTCGTCCGCGGGCTCGACGTGTTGACCGACCGGGGCATGGCCGACTGCCTGCAGTTGCTCCACTTCCACCAGGGCAGTCAGATCACCAACATCCGCCACATCAAGACCGCGCTCAACGAGGCGTCGCGGATCTACGCGGAGCTGGTCAAGCGCGGGGCGGGGCTGCGGTATCTCGACGTGGGCGGCGGCCTGGGCATCGACTACGACGGCTCGCAGACCAACTTCGAGTCGAGCGTGAACTACAGCCTGCAGGAATACGCCAACGACGTCGTCTACCACGTCCAAAACGCCTGCGACGAGGCGGGCGTGCCGCACCCCACGATCATCTCCGAGAGCGGCCGGGCCGTGGTCGCCTACCACAGCGTGCTGATCTTCGGGGTGCTCGGTGTCTCGGAGCAGGGGGGCACCACGGCCGTGACCGAGCCGGCCCCCGACGCCGAGCAGCCGCTGGTCGATCTGCACGAGACCTACCAAAACATCAACTCGCGCAACCTGCTCGAGAGTTTCCACGACGCCCAGCAGTCGCTCGACACGGCGCTCAATCTCTTCGCCAGCGGCTACCTGCCGCTCGACCAGCGGTCGGCCGTCGAAAACCTCTACTGGGCGACCTGTCGCCGGATCAGCAAGCTGGCCAAGGGGCTCGACTACGTGCCCGAGGAGCTGGAGGGGCTCGAAGCGGCGCTCTCCGACACCTACTTCTGCAACTTCTCGCTCTTTCAGTCGATGCCCGACAGCTGGGCGATCAAGCAGCTGTTTCCCGTGATGCCGATCCACCGGCTCAACCAGAAGCCCTGCCGCAGCGCCGTGCTCGGGGACGTGACCTGCGATTCCGACGGCAAGATCGACCAGTTCATCGACCGCCGCGACGTGAAGCGGACGCTCCCCCTTCATGCCTGGAACAACGACCCCTACTACCTCGGGGCCTTCCTGATCGGCGCGTACCAGGAGATCCTGGGCGACCTCCACAACCTGTTCGGCGACACCAACGCCGTCCACATCAGCACCGACGAGCGGGGCGACGTGGTCGTCGACGCGGTCATCAAGGGCGACACCGTCCGCGAGGTCCTCGACTACGTCGAATTCGACGCCGACCAGCTCGTGCAGCGGCTGCGTGACTCGCTGGAGCGGGCCGTCCGCGAGGGACGGATCGACGACAGCCAAGCCGGCCGCTTCCTCAAGTTCTACGAGGAGGGGCTTGGCGGCTACACCTACCTCGAGGAACCAGGTTAGTTTTACGCCCGGCGGGCCATCCATGGCCTCGGCGGGCTTCGCGGCCCTCTGGCCTTCGGCCACTGCCGCCGGCCGCACCTCCGGGCGGCCGTGTGCGTGTGCGGTGTGGCGGGCGGCGTGCGTTCAGACGAATCCAGGCGTCAAGTCGTCCACCGTTTGACTGCGAGGGGTTGCCCGTGCCCTCGAGCGTGCTGTGGGAGCAAGCGCAGCCAGGATGGCGAAGCGCAGCGGACACGCAGAGAGCCGAGGCCGGGAGGGCCGAGGCGAACGTCAAGCGAGAGGGCATGGGCAACCCCGAGCCTGCGGAACCCTGGACGTCCGGCGAGATGGCACGGGCAGGCCCGACCCACGGAAGACTTGGCTTCGCGGCATACCGAACGGGGACAGGCCCCTGCGGGTACAGTCTCCGGGTCGTGCTACAGTTGAAGGAAAGCGGCTTCCAGGCCCCACCACCACCTCATGCACCTGATCCGCCTCGGGGGCTCGGCCCTCAACCAGACGCCGCTCGACTGGGACGGTAACCGCGACCGGATACTGGAGGCGATCGCAGCGGCGCGGGCCGACGGCCTGGCGATCTTCTGCCTGCCGGAGTTGTGCATTTCCGGCTACGGCTGCGACGACGCATTCCTGGCCCCGGCCACGCACCGGATGGCCTGGCGGGTGCTCGAGGAGATCATCCCGCACACCGCCGGCATCGCCGTGGCCCTCGGCCTGCCCGTCTGGTTCGAGCACGGGGTCTACGACGCCGTGGCCGTCGCGGCCGACGGGCGGCTGGCGGGGGTCGCCTGCAAGCAGCATCTGGCCGGGGACGGCATCCACTATGAGCCCCGCTGGTTCCGCCCTTGGCCGCGGGGTCGCCGGGGCGTGCTGCGGATGGGCGACCGGGACGTGCCGATCGGCGATCTGCGGTTCGACCTCGGGGGCGTGCGGGTGGGCTTCGAGATCTGCGAAGACGCCTGGGCCGCCGACCGGCCGGGCGCGGCCCTGGCCGCCCGCGGCGTTGACGTGATCCTCAACCCTTCCGCCAGCCACTTCGCCTTCGGCAAGGAGGAGATCCGGCGGCGGTTCGTGCTCGAAGGCTCGCGGGCCTTCGCCGCGGTCTATGTCTACGCCAACCTCGTCGGCAACGAGGCCGGCCGCTCGATCTACGACGGCAGCGTGCTCGTGGCCGCGGGCGGGCGGATGGTTGCCAGCGGGCGACGGTTCTCGTTCGCCGATCGCTCGCCCACGGCCGCGGTCGTGGATCTCGACGGCCTGCGGCCCGCGCAGACTCGGCTGGCTGCGCCCCCGGTTGGCGACGCGGACGATCTGGTGAGGGTGCCCTTCGAGCCGGCCGCCGTCGCGGCCACCGCGGGCGGCGACGACGGTCGCGACGCGTGGGAGCAGGGGCCCCATGTGAAGGAGGAGGAGTTCGCCCGGGCCGTGGCCCTCGGCCTCTTCGACTATGCGCGGAAGAGCCGGTCGCGCGGGTTCGTGGTGTCGGCCAGCGGCGGCGCCGACTCCTCGGCCGTGGCCTGCCTGGTGGCGATCGCCGTCCGTCTAGCCGTCGCCGAGCGGGGTGCGGCGGCCGCGGCCGCGCGGCTGGGGCTGGCTGCCCCGGACGCCGCCGGCGA
>CAXNGP010000235.1:0-4397 GCA_964201845.1 Pirellulales bacterium | reverse complement strand
CACTGCGAACCGGGCAAATCCGCCGCAGCCCACGAGCCCCACGCGGAGCACGGCCGGGGTCGCGGTGGCCAGCGACACGGGCGCCACGAGCGTCGCGGCTCCGGCCCCGGCGGCGGGGAGTGGCAGGGTTTCGATCGGCATGACGCAGCCTCCAAGGGGCACGCGTCCATGCCGGGACCAGTTCGAACCGGGCAACGCTACGCGCCCGCGGGCCGAAAGGGTATTCGCGATCGGCCGTCAGGCCATCGGGAGCCGGACCGCCGCCACCGCGGACCGCAGTTCCTTGGGCAGCGGGAAGTAGACCTCCTCTTCCCGAATCGTCCGCTCCTCGACCTCGGCGCTGTAGCGTTCCCGAAGCCAGCAGACACAGTCCTGAACCACGCTCTCCGGAGCGCTCGCGCCCGCGGTGATCACGACCGTCTCCTGGCCGGTGAACCAGGCCGGGTCGATCTCGTCGGCGCCGTCGATCAGGTGGGCCACGATGCCGTTTTCCCGGGCGAGTTCGGCCAGCCGCTGGCTGTTCGAGCTGTTTTGGCTGCCGAGCACGAGCACGATGTCGGCCCCCTCGGAGAGCAGCCGGACGGCCTCCTGGCGATTCTGCGTGGCGTAGCAGATGTCGTCCTTCGGCGGTCCGACGATCTGGGGAAAACGTTCCTTGAGCCGGCTGATGATCCGCGAGGCGTCGTCGACGGAGAGCGTCGTCTGGGTCAGGTAGGCGAGCTTGTCGGCCGGGCCGAAGGGAAGCGAGGCGACCTGATCGGCCGTCTCCACGAGCGTGAAGGCGTCGGGCGCCTGGCCGATCGTACCGATCACCTCGTCGTGCCCTTCGTGCCCGATGAGCATGATCCGATACCCCTGCTTGGCGTATTTGATCGCCTCGAGGTGCACCTTCGTGACCAGCGGGCAGGTCGCGTCGATGGCGTTGAGCTTGCGGTCCGCGGCGATGCGGCGGACCTCCGGGGCCACGCCGTGGGCCGAAAACAGGAGCACCGATCCCGGCGGTACGTCCTCCACCCGGTCGACGAACACGGCCCCCTCGCGGACGAATCGGTCGACCACGTGCTTGTTGTGGACGATCTCGTGAAATACGTAGATTGGCGTGCCGTACAGCCGGATCGCCGTCTCGAGCGTCTCGATCGCCATGTTGACCCCCGCGCAGAAGCCGCGGGGGCTGGCCAGAAGAATCTTCATGCGGGGCGTTCGCGGGGCGGCGGGAGGGAAACCAGCAGGTAGGCTACATTGCTTCGCCCCGCATGGTATGGAACGGCCGAAAGCCTGACCAGCAGGGCTCGGCACTCGGCGCGGGTAACCGGCCCGTCGCACCCATGATCACGCCCCACCCCCCCGCCGCCCGCCGCGATCCGGTCGCCTGGGACCTCGCGCCGCTGCCCCCAGACGGCGACCCCGCCGCGGCCCGCCGGTTCTGTCGGGCCGTCGCCGCGGGGCACTACGAGAACTTCACCGTGGCCACGATGCTGGTGCCGCAGCGGCTCCGGCAGCACCTGGCCAATGTCTACACGTTCGCCCGCTGGGCCGACGACTTGGCCGACGAGGCCGCCTCGCCCGAGGCCGCCTCGGCGGCGCTCGCCGACTGGCGCCGCGGGCTGGAAGCCTGCTTCGCCGGCCGGCCACGGCATCCCGTCTACGTGGCGCTCGCCGAGACCGTCCGCGACCGCAGCCTGGCGATCGAACCGTTCGCCGACCTGATCGACGCCTTCGAGCAGGACCAGGTGAAGACCCGGTATGCGACGCGGGCCGAACTGCTCGAGTACTGCCGGCGGTCGGCCGATCCCGTGGGCCGGATCGTGCTCGCCCTCGAGGGCTGCCGTGATCCCGAGCTCGTGCGGATGTCCGATTCCATCTGCACGGGGCTGCAACTGGTGAACTTCTGGCAGGATATCACCCGCGATCGCCTGGCCGGCCGCATCTACCTGCCGCAGGCCGACCTGGACCGGCACGGCGTCGACGAGCCGTCGCTCGCCCGGCCGCGGGCGAGCGCCGAGGTGCGGGCGCTCGTGCAGGACGTGGTGGCCTGGGCTCGGGAGTGCTTCGCGGCGGGATCGCGGCTGCCCGCAGTCGCGCCGCCGGTGCTGCGGCCGGCGATCACGATGTTTGTGGCGGGCGGCCGTGCCGTGGCCGATGCGATTCAAGCCGCCGACTACGACACGCTCTTCCGCCGGCCGACGGTGGGCCGGATCACGAAGCTGCGGCTGGCCGGGCGGGCGTTGGTCGCCGCGGCGGCCAGCCGGCTGGGAGGGCGGTCATGACCGATCTGGCCTCCGACCACCGGGCCTGCGCGGCGGCGCTGCGGGCGGCGGGCTCGAGCTTCGCCCTGCCGATCCGGCTCCTGCCCGAGGCGAAGCGGCGGGGTACGACCGCCCTGTACGCCTTCTGCCGCGCCGTGGACGACATCGTCGACGCTGCGAGCGACCCCGCGGCCGCCCGCCGCGGGCTCGACGGCTTCGAGGCCGCCACCCGCGCGGCACTGGCGGGCGAAGGCAGCGACGAGCCTGTCCTGCGGGCGCTCGCCGACACGGTGCGGCGGTTTGCCGTCCCCGCGGAGACGATCCGCGAGATTCTCGCCGGCGTGCGGATGGACCTCGACCAGGCCAGCTATCAGACCGTCGACGAACTGGACGGCTACTGTCGCCGCGTCGCCGCGGCCGTGGGCGTGGCGGCCATCCATATCTGGGGCTTCATCGACCCCGAGGCGATCGGGCGATCCGACGACTGCGGTCTGGCGTTTCAATACACGAACATCCTGCGCGACATTCCGGAGGACCTCGGCCGCGGCCGGATCTACCTGCCCGCCGAGGATCTCGCCGTCTGCGGTTGCACGGCTGACGAGCTGCGGGCCGGCACGCTCCACGCCGGCTTCGACCGGCTGGCCGCGCGGCTCGTGGCCCGGGCCGAGCACCGCTTCGCTCGGGCCGCGGCCCTCGACCGGATGCTCTCCACCGACGGCCGGCTCGCCTTTCGCGCGATGTTCGGCGTCTACCGGTCGCTGCTCGGGGCGGTGCGGCGGGCAGGTCGGAACATTTTCGTGCGGCGGGTGAGGCCGGCGAAGCCGCGACTGCTCGCCGCGGCGGCCGCGACGCTGGCTTTGGGGCCACGGGGCCTCCGGTGACGTCCGCGAGCCACGGGGCTTTCCCCCGGCTGGCCTGGTTGCCACAACAAGACCCATGAAAACCCAGCACGCATCCAGCCCCGCCGCGGCCCACATCGCGATCATCGGCGGTGGGCTCGCGGGCTTAGCCGCTGCGGCCGCCTTGGCCCGCTCCGGAGCCCGGGTGACGATCCTGGAGGCCCGCCGGCGGGCCGGCGGCCGGGCCGCTTCGTTCGAGGATCCCGTCGCCGGCGGGCTCGTCGATGCCTGCCAGCACGTAGCGATGGGCTGCTGCACCAACTTTCTCGAACTCTGCCGCGAGACGGGCCTCGGCGACGCCCTGCGCCGCGACCGGACGCTCTGGTTCATCGGCCCCGACGACCGCCGCGCGGCCTGCACGCCCTCCCGGCTGCTGCCGGCGCCGCTGCACCTCGCCCCGCTGCTGGCCGGCATGCACCACTTCACGCTGCGCGAGAAGGCCGCCCTCGGCCTCGGGATGCTGCGGTTGGCCCGCTGGCGGCCCCGACCCGAGGGCGAGCGGCCCACGGCCCTTGCCTGGCTTCGCGGGATCGGCCAGCCCGACGCCGTGATCCGGCTCTTCTGGCAGCCGGTCATCGAGAGCGCGCTGGGCGAGTCGATCGACCTGGTGGACGTGGCCGCGGCCCGCAAGGTGGCCGTCGACGGCTTTCTCGCGCATCGTGACGCGGCCGACCTGTTCGTGCCGACGGCGCCGCTCGGAGCGCTCTTCGGGGACCGTCTCGTGGCGTGGTTGAAGGCGCGCGGCGTGGCGGTGGAGGCTGGCCGGGGCGTCACGGCTCTCGAGCGCGACGCCGCCGGTTCGATCACGGCCGTGGTCGCCGACGGGGGCTCCCTGCCCTGCGACGCCGCGATCCTGACGGTGCCCTGGCGAGCGGCGGCCCGGCTGGTGCCCGACGTCGTGCCGCCGGCGGATGAACGCTTCGCCGGCTCGCCCATCACCGCGGTGCATCTCTGGTTCGACCGCGACTGCATCGACCTGCCGCACGCGGTGCTCGTGGGCCGCGTCTCGCAGTGGATCTTCCGCCCCGACGACGGCCCGCGGGGCTACTGTCAGGTGGTGATCAGCGCCTCGCGGGGCCTGCTCGACGGCGATCGCGACCGGCTCCGCGACACGGTGGTGGCCGAGGTGCGGTCGGCGTTTCCGGCGGCCCGCGGGGCGCGGCTCGTCGACGCCCGGATCGTCACCGACCCGACGGCCGTGCTCTCGGTGCGGCCCGGTGTCGACGCGGTGCGGCCGCCGGCCCGCACCGCC
>CAXNGP010000234.1:0-4413 GCA_964201845.1 Pirellulales bacterium | reverse complement strand
CACCTGGAATGCGACGCCATGGGTGATCTGCTGCTCGTCGTTTCGGTCGTGGCGGTGGCCGCAGTCGCTCTGCTGGGCGTGTTTCTCGCGGTCCGCCCGATGCGGCAGGCGCGGGCGGCCGAGCGGCTCGCCAGGGCCCGGCGGGATTTTCATCGCCAGCGCGAGCCGCTGGAGGCGAAGTTCATCGAGCGGGCGGCCGCCAGCGGCAAGCCCCGCGGGCTGCGCTGGCTCGACGTCGACTTCGACGACGACGTGGTCTACGCCCGGGACCGCCGGCGTGGCCAACTCAAGGCGCTGGTCGCGATCGAGGTCAGCTTCGAGGCGGTCGAGGGAACCGTGATGGACGAGGAGGACCAGGCCGAGGCCGTCGGTCGGGTGCGGGCCGCGACGGCGGAGTTCGTCCACGACGGCACACGCTGGCAGACCAACGGTCGCGTGTATTTCAACCTGGCGCCGTCAGCCACCGTGAAGTACCTGGCCAGCGATTTGGAGATGGTGGCCGAGGAACACGCGATCCCGCGTGGCTGAGGCGGTCTGCCTCCTGAAGCCGTCGAGGTGCTGCAGGCCTGCGCGACTCAGTGCGTGAGTTTCAGGTCGTGGGTGCCGCCCCCGGCCAAGACCTCCACCTCCAGCGGCGAGGTGGCCAGCGTGCCGAACTTCGACCCGATCGGGCGGTTGGTGAGGCTCTTCAGAAACGCCTGCATCCGCTGCTGGCCCGCCACGCTCTGCTCGCGGGCGTCTTCGGGCGTGGGAGCGTCGGCGACGGTCACCTTGTGCTTGCCGAGGCAGGCGCCCGGGCCGAGTGGGCAGGCGAGCGAGTAGCGGCCACCGGCGTCGGTGACGCCTTCGGCGATGACCTCGCCGCCGAAGCCCTCGAACGAAGGATAGAAGGTGACCACGGCGCTCGGCACGGGCTTGCCGTCGATCGTGACGACACCGCTGACGGGCACCCGGGCCGGTGGCTCGGGCTTGCTGCAGCCGACGGCGATGGCAGCGATTCCGACAAGCAGCAGCAGAACGCGGTGATTCGTCATTCGACCGGCCCCGTGATGACTTGGCCGTCGTTGGGGCGGCAGAGGAGTTGGAAGGTCGGGAGCGTGGCGGTGCTGTTGAGCGAAAGCTGCCGCACCGATCCGTCGCACCAGACGAAGAAGGCCCCATCGCCATGGCCGCTGCCGAACGCGTTCAACCGCTTGTCCTGCTCGGTGGAACTGGCGCTGGCCATCGTGTAGTTGATCGGCACGAAGGAGCTGCAGATCACGTCCTGGACGGCCATGTATCGCGACCAGGCCCAGCCGCGCCGGGTGTGGAGGATTTGCTGCCCGGCGGAATCGACCCACTTGGGCTCGAGTGAATGCCGCTCGCCGACCATGATCGTCTTGCTCGCGCCGTCCAAGATGTTTCGCACCTTGGTCGCCGAGTTGATCTGGAACACGCCATCGAAGCCCTTGCCCGGCCGCACGTCGCCGATGAACCAGGAGAAGGTGCCCCCGTTCGCGAAATAACTGTTGATCCCGTAATGGTAGGTGTTGAACTGGATTGGATTCTTCGGAACGTAGTCGCTCGGACACACGAACTGTGGAATCGTCTGCGCGGCGCGGCTGGTGGGGCCCTGGGAGTTGGCGTAACAGCCCTGCGACGCGTTCTTGAGGTCGAGTTTCGCGTGGACCCCCGTGAGCTCGGAGTAGGGCATCGACTGAATCAGCCAGTTGGAGATCTCGCCGCGGACCGGTGGCTCGCCGGCCAGTTTGAAGGTGTAGGCGGGATTGGATGTCCAGAGGCCGGCGCTGCCGTTCTGCACGGGCAGGTTCAGCCCGGCGGGCAGTCGTTTCCGGGTGCTGTCGTGGACGAGCAGCGCCAGCCCGATTTGGCGAAGGTTGTTCATGCACTGGACGCGGCGGGCGGACTCCCGGGCCCCTTGGACGGCCGGCAGCAGCAGCGCGATCAGAAGCGCGATGATCGCGATCACCACGAGCAACTCGACGAGCGTAAAACCGCCCCGTCGTCGCCGCCGTGTCATGTCGGTGTTTCCTGGGCGGGATCCGGGTCCCACCAGACTCAGCGGTCGCCCGAACAGAATCCCGTCCCCGGGGCTGCCGGCGCCACGCCTTCAGTCGCCAAATCTATCGGAAAACCGTCCTTTTTTCGCCCCTTGCCCGGTCGGCCGAATGTGAGCGTTTTGCGAGGGCTTTGGCCTAAGGCTGGGCAAGCAGGGTTGAGCGGTCCGGTGGCGGTTTCAAGGCCGGTCTGACGCGGGCGGCGAGTCGATAACGCCCGGGGGGTGTCGATGGATCGTCCGTTCGCGAACCGGCTCTGGCTCGTGCTTGCCGTCGCTTGTGCGGCGGCCGAGGCGGCCTCGCTGCCTCCCGCTCCGGCAGAGGAGCCGCTGCCCGCCGCGCAGCGTTCCCTGCGCAAGGCGAAGGAGTATCTGGGCGCCTCCTGCGAGATGCTCCGCACGGGCCGACGCTATGCGATGGACGGCTACTACCTGGCCTGCCAGGAGGCTTGGAACGCCGTCCAGACCTGCCCCGGGTCGCCGGAGGTGCTCTGCGAGGCGAGCGAACTCTATGCCGACGCCCTGGCCGGGTTTCTCGAGGCCGCCACGCAGCACGGGCGGATCTGCGACGGCGGCGTGTGGGTGGGGCCGCCGGGGCGGCTCGTCAAGGTGCCCCTCACGCCCAAGGCGCTCGCGATCCCGGCCGAGGTGATCGCGTCGCTCGAGCCGCAGGCTCAAGTCCGCGACAAGCGGCTCGCGCGGCGGCACGTCCGGGATGGCTTCGGGCTGCCGGTGGTGGTGCGGCTCGATCCTCGGCGGCTCGGCGGTCCCGATGAGCGGTTCGCCGCGGACCGGCAGTCGTTGGCCGCCACGGCCGTGCTGCGGTTCGACATGCCCGGGGGCGAGAACGCGTTGGAGCGGTTCGCCGGACCGGTCTATCGGGACCACGCGGCGTCCGTGCTCGACCTGGCCAATCCCGTCGAGATCGCCGCCGTGAAGATCGGTCCCGTCCGGCCCCACCTCGCGGCCGATCTCTCGGCCCCGCTGCTCGACATGCTCGCGGCGGCGCCCCCGTCGGGCATCGAGGGGTTTCTGCAGCCCTTCGGCCGGACCGACATCCGGGCCCGGCTCGAGTTTCTGGAGCCGCACCAGCCGGGGCGGATTCCGGTCGTCTTCATCCATGGGCTGGCCAGCGACGAGGGCACGTGGTTCGACCTCATCAACGAACTGCGGACCTGGCCCGAGTTTCACCGGCGGTACGAGCCGTGGGTGTTTCATTACCCCACCGGCTCGTCGTTTCTTCAGGCCGCGGCCAACCTCCGGCGGGAGCTCTCCGCGGCAATCGCCGCGCTCGATCCGCAGGGTCGCGACCCGGCCCTGCAGCGGCTCGTGCTCGTGGGCCACAGCATGGGCGGTCTCCACGCCAAGATGATGGTGGTCGATCCCGGCACGGCGTTCTGGGATGCAATCGCGACGGTGCCCTTCGACCAGATCCGGCTGCCGCCGCAAATGCGGACGGTCGTGGAGGGGCTGGCGTTCTTCCGGCCGCTGCCCTTCGTGAAGCGGGTCGTGTTCATCGCCACGCCCCACCGGGGGTCGATCCTGGCGTCGCTGGGCATCGGCCGGCTGGCTTCGCTGGCGGTCCAGGAGCCGGCGGATATCGCGGCCATCCGACGGCAGGCCGTGGCCATGAATCCCGGTGCGCTGCGACCGGAGTATGCCGACAAGGTGCCCACGACGATCGACCTGCTACGACCGACTTCGCCCACGCTCGAGACGCTCGACCGGCTGCGGCCGGCCTGCTGGGTGGCCGTGCACTCGATCGTGGGCGATGTCCATCCCTCGCTGACCGGCGGCCGCGACGACTGCGTGGTTCCCGTCGAGAGCGCCCACACACCGTATGCGATCAGTGAGATCTGCGTACCCGCCAAGCACACCCGGGTGCACCACCATCCGCTGGCGGTGGCCGAGCTGCAGCGGATCCTGCGGCAGCACCTGGCCGAACTGGGCCGGTAGGGAGGCCAAGCCGACGGGGCCTCACCCGTCGCCACCATGACGGCGGGCTACTTCGGCGTCACCCGGCGGCCCGTCCGCCGCAGGCTCGCTTCGGGCATCGCCTCCTCGACGAGGCGGGTCATCGTGTTCAGGTGCACACCGAGCAGTTGCGCGGCCTTGCCCTTGTGGCCCTCGGTCATGGCGAGCGCCTGTCGGACGGCGAGCTTGCGCAGCTCGTCGAGGTTGACCACGGGAAGCGGGTGGTCGGCCGCGACCGGCGACGCTGCTGCGGGTGGCCGTGGCGGGGCCGGGGTCGCCGCGTCATCGGCCGGCAGCAGTGGCGGGGCGTCGAGGGCGTAGACCCGCTCGATCACCTGCGCGAGCTGGCGGACGTTGCCCGGCCAGCGATACCGCATGAACCG
>CAXNGP010000233.1:0-4416 GCA_964201845.1 Pirellulales bacterium | reverse complement strand
CCTCGATGATCTCCTTCTGGATGTTCCCCGGGGTGGCCCGATATTTCGAGAACTCCATCGTGAAGACACCCTGGCCCTGCGTCATGCTCCGCAGGTCGGTCGAGTAGCCGAAGGTCTCCGCCAGCGGCACCTCGGCGATGATCGTCGAGGTGTTGCTCACCGTCTCGGTCGAGATAATCAGGCCGCGCCGCTTGTTGAGTTCGCCGGTCACCGGACCCTGGAAGTCGGCAGGCACCTCCACCTCCATCTTCATGATCGGCTCGAGCAGAACGGGCTTCGTGGCCAGGAAGGCCTCGCGGAAGCCGGCCCGGGCGCAGATCTGGAAGGCCATGTCGGAGGAGTCGACGTCGTGGTAGGAGCCGTCCTCGAGCGTGGCCTTCACGCCCACGATCGGGAAGCCGGCGATCGGCCCCTTCCCCAGGACCGAGAGAAAGCCCTTCTCCACCGACGGGATGTATTCCCGCGGCACGCGGCCGCCGACCACCGCATCTTCGAAGATGAAGTTTTCGGTGGCGTCCTCGGGGAGCGGTTCGAGGTGGCCGATGATGTGGGCGTACTGGCCCGAGCCGCCCGTCTGCTTCTTGTGCTTGTAGTCGTAGGCGGTGCCCTTGGTGGGGGCCTCGCGGTAGCTCACCTTCGGAGCGCCCACGGTGACGTCCACCTTGTATTCCCGCTTGATCCGCTCGACATAGATGTCGAGATGCAACTCGCCCATGCCGGCGATGAGCGTCTCGCCCGTTTCCTCGTCGGTAAACACGCGGAACGTGGGATCCTCGCGAGTGAACCGCTGCAGTCCCTTGCTGAGCTTGTCGAGGCCGTCGCGCTGCGTGGGGGTGATCGACATCTTGATCACCGGCTCTGGCACGAACATGTTTTCCAGCGAGCAATACTTGGCCTCGGAGGAGTAGGTGTCGCCTGAGGCGGCATCCACGCCCATCACCGCCACGATGTCGCCGGCCTCGGCGGAATCGATCTCCTCCCGCTTGTCGGCGTGCATCCGCACGATCCGGCTGAACCGCTGCTTCTGGCTCGTGCGCTGGTTGACGTAGGTCTCCCCCTTCTTCAGCGTGCCCTGGTAGAGCCGCATGAAGGTGAGCTGACCGTAGGGATCGTCGACGATCTTGAACGCCATGGCCACGAGCGGCTTCTTGGGGTCGGCCTCGAGGTCGAGTTTCTCGTCGGGGTTCGACCAGTTCTTGGCGATCACCTTCCGCTCGACAGGGTTCGGCAGATACCGCACGACGGCATCGAGCAGCGGCTGTACGCCCTTGTTCTTGTAGGCCGATCCACAGAACACCGGCGTGATGCTTTGGGAGTGGACGGCCGCCTTCGTGACCGCGTAAATCTCGTCCTCGCTCGGCACCTCCTCCGAGAGGAGCTTCTCCATCAGCGAGTCGGAATACATCGCCAGGTCTTCGAGCAGCTTATGCCGGGCCTCGGTGGCTTTTTCCTGGTAGTCGGCCGGAATCGCCTCCTCGCGCACGTGCTCGCCGTTGTCGCCATCGAAGTAGATCGCCTTCATGCGGACGAGGTCGATCACGCCCTGGAGCTTGTCCTCCTTGCCGATCGGAATCTGGTAGGGGATGGCATGGCAGCCGAGTTTGTCCTTGAGCTGGCCCACCACGCGCTCGAAATTCGCGCCAGTTCGGTCCATCTTGTTGACGAAGGCCAGCCGCGGCACCTTGTACCGCTTCATCTGGCGATCGACCGTCATCGACTGGCTCTGCACGCCGCCCACGCTGCAGAGCACGAGGATCGCGCCGTCGAGCACGCGGAGGCTGCGCTCCACCTCGACCGTGAAGTCGACGTGGCCGGGGGTGTCGATCAGGTTGATGTCGCAATCGCCCCACTTCACGCTCGTGGCGGCCGAGGTGATCGTGATGCCACGCTCCCGCTCGAGGTCCATGTAGTCCATGGTCGCGCCGTCCCCGTCACCCTTGACCTCCTGGATCCGGTGGATGCGGCCCGCGTAGTAGAGGATCCGCTCGGAGAGGGTGGTCTTGCCGGAGTCGATGTGGGCGGAGATGCCCATGTTGCGAAGCTTGCTGAGATCCATGGAATGCACGTTGACCAGGGAGGAAACGAACGAGAAGCCCGAGAGGGGCACCGCCAGGCGGGGGGACGACGGTCCAGGAGGCTCGTGGAATATACTCAGGCCCGGAAAAACGCGACAGTACGGCCGTTTTTCGACGGGGGAATGATGCCCGCCAGCCAGCCAGCCGCCGCCGACCTCGGACCGGGCCAACCCTGGCTGACGTGCGTGGGCCCGCTGCTGCTCTTTCTCGTGGCCGGTGCCGTCGAGCCCACGCCCTCCGGCGGCGGCCTGGCACCCATGCTGGGGATCGGCTCCTCCGCCTACCCGGTGGCCTACGCGATCCGGATCGCGGCCACCGTCGCGCTGCTCGGTCTCATCTGGCCCCAGGTCCGAGCCTGGCTGGGCAGGCCCACGTGGTGGCCGCCGCTGGTGGGCCTCGCGCTCGTCGTGCCCTGGGTGACGCTCGCGACGCTCCAGCTCCAGGCAGGCTGGACGCTCGGGGCCGGAGAACGGGCCGGCTACAACCCCTTCCTCCCCGAACACCTCGGCCCCGACTCCCCGTGGGCCTGGGCCTTCCTGACCGTCCGCGGACTGGGACTCGTGGTGATCGTGCCGATCATCGAGGAGCTGTTCGTGCGCGGCTTTCTGATGCGGTATGTGATCAAGGAGGATTTCTGGCAGGTGCCGTTCGGGCTGCTGACGGCCGCCTCGGCCACCGCCTGCATGGTGTATGCCGTGGCGAGCCACCCCGGCGAGGCGATCGCCGCGGCCGGCTGGTTCGCCGTGGTCAGCGGCATCGCGGCCGCCACCCGCAAGCCGATCGACTGCATCCTCTGCCACGCCGCCACGAACCTCGCCCTCGGGGCGTATGTGCTCGCCACGGGCGAGTGGTGGCTGGTGTGACGCGATGGCCGGGCCCGCAAGCACTCAATCCCGCCGCGGACGCCTCGCCCCGACGCCCAACGGCCTGCTCCACGCCGGCCACGCCCGCACCTTCGCCGTGGCCGCTGAGCGGGCCGGCTCGGCCGGGCTCGTGATGCGGATCGAGGATCTCGACGGCCCGCGCTGCCGGCCGGAATACGCGACGGCCGCGCTGGAGGATCTCCACTGGCTCGGCCTGGAGTGGACGGAAGGGCCGGACGTGGGCGGCCCGCACGCGCCCTACGTGCAAAGCGAACGGGCGGCCCGGTATCTCGAGATCTGGCGGCGGCTCGAGGCCACGGGCCTGATCTACCCGAGCCCCCACTCGCGCCGCGATGTCGAGGCGGCCGCCACCGCGCCGCATGAGGGCGAGCCGATCTTCCCGCCGGCGCTGCGGCCGGTCGACTGGGAGCGGGCCGGTGAGCCGGGGAACGTGCCCTGGAGGTTTCGCGTGCCCGACGGCCGGGTGATCGAGTTTGACGACGGGCTGTGTGGCCGCGTGCAGCGGACGGCGGGCGTCGACTTCGGCGACTTCGTCGTCTGGCGGCGCGACGACCTGGCGGCCTACGAACTGGCCGTGGTCGCCGACGACCACGCCATGGAGATCGAGGAGGTGGTCCGCGGGGCCGACCTGCTCACGAGCACGGCCCGGCAACTGCTCCTCTTCGAGGCCCTCGGCTGGGCTCCGCCCGCCTTCGCCCACGCCCCGCTCGTCTGCGACTCGTCTGGCCGCCGGCTCGCCAAACGGTTTGGCGGCTTCGCCATTCGCGACCTCCGCGCCGCCGGCTGGTCGCCCGCCGAAGTGCTCGCCAAGCCCCTGCCTCTGGCCGGCGAAAGGCCCTAGCCGGGCCCTTTCCCAGTCTGCCCAGGTTTCCGGACGCGCACGACGCGGGCTTTCATCACAACCGCGCCCGCGACGCGACGATCTCCTTCCCGTGAGGGCGAACGGCCTGACCGACCGCCCGCCGGCGCCACCCCCAGCACACGGAACACCGTCTTGGAACTTGCCGTCATCGTCTCGACGTTCGAGCGGCCAGGGCACCTGAGCCGGTGCCTCGCCTCGCTCGAGGCCCAGCGAGGTGTGGATGGGCTGTTCGAGGTGGTCGTGACCGACGACGGCTCGCGCGACACGACGCTCCGGCTGATTGCCGACACCGCCCGCCGGGTTTCGTTTCCACTGACGTTCACCACCCACCAGCACGACGGCTTCCGGCTGGCGCGTTGCCGCAACGAGGGCGTGGCGGCCTCGACCGCGCCCTACCTGCTTTTCACCGACGGCGACTGCATCCTGCCGCCCGACCATCTCCGGATCTGATCCCCTCCCCAAATCTTGAGCCAGGTCTTGTGAGAGAATCCTCGTGCCCCGGCTGGGGCTTGAAAGGGTTCTCTGATGAAAAAGCGACGCAGCACAGAGCAGATCGTGGGCCTGCTTCGGCAGGCTGATGTGGACCTTGGGAAGG
>CAXNGP010000232.1:0-4429 GCA_964201845.1 Pirellulales bacterium | reverse complement strand
CGGGGCGGCGGACAGCGTCCTGCCTGACGCATCCGGGCCGGAGCGGCCCCGGGGAATCGGTGCAGTCGCGCCAGGCGGTCCAGGCGGGGCGGCCGCTCGCCCGCGGGCAATTGACTCGGGCCCAAGCGTCAACCATGCTTCTGGGACGGTCTTTTTCTGCCCACTCTCTTCTTCCCGGTAGGTGCTTCGTGCGTCGCTGCCTGCGTGTGTTCCTCATCGGTCTGATCACGCTTTCGCTCCTCAGCGGTCCTGCACACGCTTGTTGGCGGTCCCGTCAGGCGCGGCACTGCCGGACGGTGGTCGTGGCGGCTTGCCCCGCCCCGATGTGGAGCGACGGTTGCGACCCGTGCGGCCAGCCGGTCGTGGTCGTCGAGTCGCCCTGCCTCCCCGTGGCCGATTGCTGCGGCAGCGCCGTCGTGATGGTGGAGGGTGCGGCCGAGGGCGTGGTTGTTGGGAGCGAGGTCGCCGGCGCCGTGGTGGTGTCGCCATCGGAGGCGGTCGTGTCGCAGCCGACTCCTGCGGCGGAACAGCCGACCACCGAGGCCGTCGCGGAGTCGAAGCCCGTGGAACTTGAGCGGGTGCCGCCGCAGCCGGCGACCGACCCGAGCGGCGTGCAGCCGACGTCGAACGAACAGCCGCTGCCCGAGCCCGTCGCCCCCGCCGGTGAACAGCCCGAGAGTCGCAGCGTGCTCGCGGACGAGCCCGAGATGAAGGAGCCCGCCGCCGAGCCGGCCGAACCCGCTCCTGCCGAACCGACGGAACCGGCCCCAGTCGCCGAAGAGCCCGCCCCGGGCGAAGCCGCTGAACCGGAGATGAAGGAGGAGGAAGCGGCGCTGCCGGGCGACGACGCCCCAGCCGCGGAGCCCGAGGCTCCGGAGTCCGAGAACCCGGTCGAGCCTCCCATGGAAGAGGATGTCGCCGACACGGAGCCCGCACCGGCGGTTGAGCCCGCACCGGCGGTTGAGCCCGCACCGGCGGTTGAGCCCGCACCGCTGGAGCCCGAGCCGGCCGCTGAACCCAAGCCTGCGCCGGTCGAGGAGAACATCTTCGAGGAGGTCGACGCAGCGGCTGACGAGGCCCCGGCCGACGAGGCCCCAGCTGACGAGGCCCCAGCTGACGAGGCCCCAGCTGACGAGGCCCCGGCTGACGAGGCCCCGGCTGACGAGGCCCCGGCTGACGAGGCCGCCGCCGGTGACGACGAGGAGATGGCGGACGAGCCCGCCGCCGAGCCCGCGGCCGAGCCTGCCGACGAGCCAGTGGCCGACCTGTTCGGTGACGCTGATGAGCCCGCCGCCGAGCCGGAGATGACCGAGGACGAACCCGCGGATTCGGATGGCGGAGAGGGCGAGCCGGCGGCCGCTGACGACTCCGCTCCTGCCGCCGATGGCGAACCTGCGACGGAGTCTGATCCGGCCGAGCCGACCGAGCCGGCGGACGACTCTGCGGCGCCCGCGGCCGACCCCTTCGCCCGCGGCGAACCCGCGCGGCGTTGGATCGACGCCACCGGCACCGCCAGCATGGTCGCGACGCTGATCGACGTCGGTGCGGACGGTCGGTGCGTGCTCGAGACCCGCGGCCGCCGGATCGCCGTACCGGTCGAGAATCTGAGCGGACACGACCGCGACTATGTCCGGCAGGCGGGTGTGCGGCTGGCCAAGCTGAAGGCGGACAAGGCGGGCGAGACCGCCGCGACCGCCCCGGCCCCGACCGACACCGCCGGCCTCTGAGCGGCCTCGGCTCGCGAAACTCAGGCGTCGTCGAGGATCGAGACCGTCTCGAAGGCCTTGCCCTCGAGCATCTCGAGCGACGCGCCGCCGCCGGTCGAGACGTGGCTCACCCGCTCGGCGTATCCGAGCTGCTCCACGGCGGCCGCCGAATCACCACCGCCGATGATCGTCACGGCCCCCTTGGCGGTCGCATCGGCCACCGCATCGGCCACGGCCTTGGTGCCCGCGTCGAAGGGGGGCATCTCGAACACGCCCATCGGGCCGTTCCAGACCACGGTGCCGGCCGAGCGGATGATCTCGCCGTAGCGGCGGGCGGTTTCGGGGCCGATGTCGAGACCCTCGAAACCGTCCGGAATCTCGCCCGCCGGGACAATCTTCTTGTTGGCTCCGCTCGAGAAGTCGTCGGCGCAGTGCGTGTCGACCGGCAGCAGGAGCTTGCCCTTGCCCTTGGCGAGCAGGGCCTTCGCCAGCTCCACCTTGTCGGCCTCGACCAGGCTCTTGCCCGTCTTGCCCCCCTGGGCCAGTGAAAACGTGTAGGCCATCGCCCCACCGATCAGCACGTGGTCGCAGATCGCCAGCAGGTTTTCGATCACCGCGATCTTGTCCGACACCTTCTTGCCGCCGAGGATCGCCACGAAGGGCCGCTTGGGCGTGCCGATCGCATCGGCGAGATACCGGATCTCCTTCTCGACCAGGAAGCCGCTCACGGCCGGCTTGCCCTGCTTTTTCATGGCGACGGGCACCGCGTGCATGCTTGCCTCGGTGCGGTGGCAGGTGCCGAAGGCGTCGTTGACGTAGGCGTCGGCCAGGCCGGCGAGGCCGGCCACGTAACCAGCGTCGTCCCCCTTCTTCTCCCCCTTGTTGAACCGCACGTTCTCGAGCACGAGCACGCCGCCGGCCGGCAGCGCCTTGGCCTTGGCCGCGGAGTCGGGGCCGCCGGTGTCGCCGGCGAGCGTCACCGGCTTGCCGAGCAGTTCGCCCAATCGCGCAGCCACGGGGGCGAGCGAGAACTCCGGCTCGAACCCCTTGCCGCCGGGCCGGCCGAGGTGCGACATCAGGATCGCCTTGCCGCCCCGGTCGATGATCGCGCGAATCGTGGGCAGGGCCATCCGGATCCGGCGGTCGTCGGTGATCGCCCCGGCGTCATCCTGCGGCACGTTGAAATCGACGCGGACGAGGACGGCCTTGCCGGCGGGATCGAGGGCGGCGACGGTCTGCTTGGGCATCGGGATAGGCTCCGGGCGGGGCGGGAATGGTGGGATCGAGCGGTATTCAACCGGATCGCCGGCGGGGCTGCAAACCGCTGTGCCACCGCGGGCTCAGGGCAAGCCCATGCCATCTCGCCGGACGTTCGCTTCGGGCGTCGTGCCCTTCGCTCACTCGGAGGAAACCGCGCTTTCGCCATCCGGGCTGCGCTCGGTTTCCTACGCCGCTCGATTGGCACGGGCTTGCCCCTCGCGGTCCCGTTCCATACAAGCCCCGGGCGCGAGCCCGGGGACGGCGGGTTGTTGGGCCATCCCGTTTGCGATGCCGCCGCCCGTGCCCGACGCCCTTCAGCCGGGCGCCGCCAGCCGGGCCGCGATGTCACAGTCCCCCGGCTCGCGCCGGGGGCTTGGATGGCCAGCCGCTCACCGCTTCCGCTTGGGCTTGCCGTCCTGGGCCGGGTCGTAGTTCGGATTGGGCACCGGCAGCTGGGCGCCGACGTCGGCGAGCCAGGCGTCGAGCTTCTCCCGCAGGGCCTTGGCCCGGGCGGGCTCGCGGGCGGCGAGGTCCGTGGTCTCCGACCTATCGGTCGCCAGGTCGTAGAGCTCGTCGCGATCGTCCTCGTAGAAGTGCACGAGCCGCCAGGAGCCCGAGCGGATCGCCGAATAAGGCGTGGCGCCGCCGGGGTGGTAGTGGGGGTAGTGCCAAGAGATCGCCTCGCGGTCGAGCGACCCGCCGGCGAGCAGGGCCGAGAGGTCGCGGCCGTCGAGCGGCTGTGCGGGGTCCGGGCCCACGCCGGTGCCGGCGAGGATCGTGGCCGGGATGTCGGGCGTGATCACCGGCACGTCGCTCGTGCTGCCCGGCTTGGTGACACCCGGCCAGCTCACGATGAAGGGCACCCGCACGCCCCCCTCGTAGGCCGAGCCCTTGCCGGCCCGCAGGGGACGGTTGTCGGTGATCCCCGCCAGACCGCCGTTATCGCTCGTGAAGAAGATCGCCGTCCGGTCGCTGATGCCGAGGCCGTCGAGCGTGGCCACGATCCTCCCGAGCGAATCGTCCACGCTCTCGACCATCGCGGCGTAGGCGTTGTTGCGCGGCTGTTGCTGCGGCGCCGCCTTGGCGGCGTACCTGGCCGTCACGTCCGGCTTGGCCTGGATCGGCGTGTGGACGCAGTAGTGGGGCAGGTAGAGGAAAAACGGCGTGGCCTGGTGAGCCGTGATGAACCGCACCGCCTCGGCCGCCTCGCGGTCGGTGAGGTATTCGCCCGGCGGCCCTTCGGCGAGCGTCGGGATCTTGTAGGGCGCGAAGTAGCTCGGTGGCTGGCCGCGGTCGTAGCCGCCCCGGTTCTCGTCGAAGCCCTGGTGTTCGGGATGAAACGCGGGGCCGCCGAGGTGCCACTTGCCGATGCTGGCGGTGGCGTAGCCTGCGGCCTTGTGCCGTTCGGCCACGGTCACGGTCTCGAGCGGCAGCTGTTTGGTCCAGTCGGGCGGCAGGAGCTT
>CAXNGP010000231.1:0-4436 GCA_964201845.1 Pirellulales bacterium | reverse complement strand
GACCGCCTGCCACCAGAACCGATCGGCGGCGAACCACTCCCCGACACCGGCCGGCCGATGGAGGTCATCGTCGAACTGACGGGCGGGCCAAGCGGGACGAAGCGTCTCGAACTGGCCTCCGGCGAGCGGGTCGCGATCGTCGGACCGATGGGCAAGACGCCGCTGCTCGAGACGCTGGCTCTCCTCCGGCTTCCCGCGCACGGGCTGCTCGAATACGACGGCATCGATGCCCGCCAGCTCGATCGGCCGGTCACGCGGCGTCAGATCGCCTTTCTCGGTCGGCCGGAGGTGTTCGCCGGCACGCTGGCCGAGAACGTGCGGCTCGGCCGCGACGACGTGTCCGCCGCCGACATCCGGCGTGCCTTCGACGCCGTCTGTCTCGCCGACCGCGTCGCCAGGCTGCCCGACGGCCTCGACACCGCGCTATCTCCCGACGGCAAGCCGCTCTCGAACAACGAGCTCGGCAGGCTGGCCATCGCCCGGGCGATCGTGGGCCGGCCCCGGCTGCTGCTGCTCGACGGCAGTCTGGACGGGCTCGACTTGGATGCCTGCCCGGAGTTGCTCGACACGCTGTTCGATCCGGCGGCACCCTGGACGCTCGTGCTCGTGACGGCGCGGCACGATATCCGGAGCCGCTGCGGGAGAATCGTGAGATGGTCGTGATCAGCAAACCGCTACCACCGGAACGCGACGCGAAAAACCGCGTCTCACTCGCCCACTCACTCACGCCGAAGGCCGTGCGCTGGCTAGCGCGGCTGGTGTTCGTCTTTTTCCTCTCGATCCCCTTCGCCCTGGCGCTCGTCCCCTGGCAGCAGACGGTGCTGTGCCGGGGCATGATCGTGGCCTATAAGCCGATCGAGCGGATGCAACTGATCACGGCCCGCGTCTCGGGCCAGGTGCGGAAGTGGCACGTGGTCGAGGGCAGCCGGGTCAAGATGGACGATCCCCTGGTCGACATCGAGGACAACGACCCCGAACTCGCGGCCCGGCTCGAGGCCCAGCGGGCGTTCCTTTAGGACCGGCTGGACGCCACCCGCCAGGAAATGGCCGAACTTTCCGCGGCCGCCAAGGCGCAGGAGGCGGCCCGGGACGCGGCCGTCAAGGCGGCCCAGGCCAATCGCGAGGCCGCGGTGCAGGTGATCCAGGTGGCCGAGCAGTCGAAGGCCAACGCCACCTTCGCCCGCGACTTCGAGCTCAACCGCTACGAGATGTTCGACGACCTGTTCACCAATCCGAAGTTCGGGGGTTTGGAGAGCAAGCTCTCCCGCGACGAGGCGCGGATGCGGGCCGACCAGGCCGTCACCGACACCGACAAGGCCGACGCCGAGATCGCCCGGGCCCGGGCCGCCCTGCTCACCCAGGAGGCCCTGCTCGTCCAGGCCGACGCCACGGGCCTTTCGGCCATCGCGGTGGCCAAGGGCAACCTGCGCAAGGCCGAGCAGAACCTGTTCTCGATCGAGCGGGAGATCCAGCAGATCGACAATCAAATCGAGCGGTTCAAGGCCCGCCGCGTGGTCGCGCCCTGCGATGGCGTCGTGTTCCGGGTCGCGGCCAACGTGATCCAGGGAGGGATGTTCATCAAGGAAGGCGACGATCTGTGCACGATCGTGCCCGACACGAACGACCGCGTGGCCGAACTGTTCCTCGACGGCATCGATGCGCCGATCGTCCTAGCCTACGCCGACCGCCACAAGGACATGCCCCACGTGCGGCTGCAGTTCGAGGGCTGGCCCGCGGTGCAGTTTTCGGGCTGGCCCGAACTGGCGATCGGCACCTTCGGCGGCAAGATCCGCCAGGTGGACGCGGCCAGCGGCGTGGCGGGGCAGTGCCGGATCCTGGTCGAGCCCGACCCGGTGATGGAGGGCGACCAGTGGCCCGATCCCGAGTTTCTGCGGCAGGGCAACCAGGTCGTCGGCTGGGTGTTCCTCAACCGGGTGTCGCTCGGCTTCGAGATCTGGCGGCGGCTCAACGGCTTCCCGCCGGTGCTCGCCCCGGCCCCGAAGGCGAAGGACGACGCGCCCAAGGCCCCGAAGATCAAGGTGGGGTGAGGTCGCTCATGGCTCGAATCCGGCTCCTCGTCGCGACCGCGGTCGTGCTGACCGCGACCAGCGCGGCGGCAGTCGAACCGCTGCCGCCGCCACCCCGACAGCTGGGGCCGGTCGGCCCGGTCGCGGCCGACGGGCCGATCCCGCCGTCGGCGCCGGGCGCGCCGGCGCTCGTGCCGCCGACCGCGGCGCGGCTGCCCGGCAACCTGTCGATCGACGACCGCCCCGAGCCGCTCACGCTCGTGGAGGTGCTCGAGAGCGTGCGCCGCCATTATCCGCTGCTCCAGGCGATCGAACGGGAGCGGGGCATCGCGGCGGGCCGGATGACGGCCGCCATGGGCGCCTTCGACACCAACCTCAACATGGCGGGCAACGCATTGGCCCCCGGCACCTACGAGAACTACCGCTCCGACTTCGGGCTCTCCCAGCTGCTCCAGAGCGGGGGCATGCAGGTGTTCGGCGGCTATCGCACCGGCTTCGGCGACTTTCCCACCTACAACCTGACCCAGAAGACAGCCGACGGGGGCGAGTTTCGCGGCGGCGTCACCATGCCCCTGGCCCGCGAGCGGGCCATCGACTCGGCGCGTGCGGGCCGTGACAAGGCCCGGCTCGACCAGGCGCTCGCCGAGCCGACGATCGTGCGGAGCCGGCTCGACTACATGCGGACCGCGGCGCTCGCCTACTGGACCTGGATGGGCAGCGGAGAGCGGGAGGGGGCGGCCAAGCGGCTCGAGGCCCTGGCCGTGCGCCGCGACGGCGAGATCGCCGCCAAGGTGGACCGCGGCGTGATGGCCAACATCGAGCGGGTCGACAACCAGAAGAACATCGCCCTGCGGCGGGGCCTGCTGGTCCAGGCCGATCGCGAGGTGCAGATGGCCACGATCGACCTCTCGCTCTTCCTCCGGGACTCGGGGGGCAAGCCGCTCCTGCCGGCCCGACGGCGGATGCAGCCGCTGCCCGAGCCGGAGGAGCCGGCGGTGAGCTTTTACGAGGCGTCGCTCGCGCGGGCGATCGCCGCCCGGCCCGAGTTTCAGCGGCTGTCGCTCGAGCGGGAGAAGCTGTTCGTCGAGCGGCGGCTGGCGGCCAACGACACGCTCCCGAACATCGACGGGCAGGTCTACGGCAACCAGGACGCCGGCTTCGGCAAGAGCCCCCTCTCCGGCATCGACGGGCTCGACCGGCAGGTGCTCCAGGCCGCGCTGGTGTTCCAGATGCCGGCCCAGCGGCGGAACGCCCGCGGCCGCCTGCTGGCGGTCGACTCCCAACTCGTGCAACTCGACCGGCGGCTGGAGTTCACGTTCGACTCCGTCCGGGCCGAGGTGCAAGACGCCTACTCCAAGCTCGAGCGGGCCTTCGAGTTTCACAAGCAGGCCGTCCAGCAGGAGGAACTCGCGGCGCTCGTCGCCGAGGCGGAACGGGAGCAGTTCCGACTCGGCCGCAGCGACATCCTCCGAGTGACTCTCCGCGAGCAGGCCAAGTTCGACGCCGATCTCCTGGAGATCGCGGCCCGGCAGGAATACTGGCGGGCCGACGCCAACCTCCGCGCGTCCGACACCTCGCTCGACGCGTTCGGCACCGGACTCGACCAAAGGCAGTTACTCGCCCCGGTTCCCGAGGTGGTGCCGGTGCCCGAGGTGGTGCCGGTCCCCGCAGTGGTGCCGGTCCCCGCAGTGGTGCCGGTCCCCGCAGTGGTGCCCTTGCCGGACGTGGGGCCCGGGCCTCCCCGGTAGCGGCGGGCATCGCGCCCGCGAACTGCCTGACGGCCCTGCGGCTACGGCTCGAGGAACATCGTCTGGCAGGTCCGCTCCAGCGACCCGTCCAACTCGGTGCCGGTCAGCATCGCCGAGGCCGTGCCCGTGCCGCAAGCAGGCAGCTTGTACGAGACCTCGAAGGCCTGCCGGCCGCCCGGCGGGATCGACGACACTGAGCCGAAGTTTACCCGCGAGTTCTCGATCCTGACACGGGTCGGGATCGGATCGCCCACCATCCGCGCGCCGTCGGGCAGCAGCACCACCACGTCGAGCGGGCCGGTGGGGAGCGTGCCCCCGTTGCTCACGGTGCAGACGAGCGTGGTCGCGTCACCCGAGCGGACGGGATCGTCGAGATCGGCGAGCGTGAGCCGGAGGCCCGCCTCCGACGGCGACCGCACCCGCGGCCGGGGCGTGCTCGAGGCGATCCCGACGCAGGCATCGTCGGCGAGGAGCGAGCCGCCGGCCAGCCCGGAAAGCACGGCCCGGACGCAGGCCCGGGTGGGAGGCGAGTCGCTGAAGGTGCCCGGCACCGCTTCGGCCCGGAGATTGATCTGCCGCTCCTGGGCCCCCTTCGGCTCGATCGCGGGAATCACCCAGGAGACCTTCGTGCCGGCGAGTTCGTAGCCATCGGAGGCCTCGA
>CAXNGP010000230.1:0-4457 GCA_964201845.1 Pirellulales bacterium | reverse complement strand
CGGGTCGGTGCGGGTGGAACCGTGCCGGTCGCCGGTCTGGGACACGGCGATCACCGTGATCGGGCTGGTGGAAGCCGCGGCCCTGCCGGGCCAGCCCGCGGCCGACGACGACTTGACCGCGGCCGGCCAGGGCATCGACTGGCTCCTGGCCAACGAGCTGCGTGCGGCTGGCGACTGGACCCGCGGCCTGCCCCGGGGCGAGCAGGTGCCGCCATCCGGCTGGTGCTTCCAATACGCCAACCGCTTTTACCCCGACGTCGACGACACGGCGATGGTGCTCGTCGCCCTGGCGACGTGGCGCCGGCAGGCGGCGGCGGACGACGAGGCCGCCGCTCGGCGGAGAGCACGAGTGGACGCGGCGATCGGGCGGGCCCGCCGCTGGCTGGAGGCGATGCAGAGCGCCGATGGTGGCTGGGGCGCGTTCGATCGTGACAACGACATGGAACTGCTGTGCAAGGTTCCCTTCGCCGACCACAACGCGATGATCGACCCGAGCACGCCCGACATCGCGGGGCGGGTGCTCGAGGCCTTCGGCAAGACGGGCTGGCGGGTGGGCCACCCGGCCGTTGACCGGGGTCTGGCGTATCTGCGGCAAACCCAGGAGCCCACCGGCTGCTGGTTTGGTCGCTGGGGCGTGAACTATATCTACGGCACCTGGCAGGCGCTCGAGGGGCTGCGGGCCGTGGGCGTGCCGAGCGACGATCCGGTCGTGCGCCGCGCGGCCGAGTGGCTCGAGGCCCATCAGCAGCCCGACGGCGGCTGGGGCGAATCTCCGGAGAGTTACGCCGATCCCGATCTGGCCGGCATCGGCCCCGTCACGGCCTCACAGACCGCCTGGGCCATCAAGGGTCTGGTGGCCGCGGGCCGGGCCGATTCGCCGGCGGTGGCCCAAGGACTCCGCTGGCTCGCCGACCGCCAGGAACCGGATGGCTCGTGGCAGCAGCAGGAGTTCACCGGCACGGGCTTTCCGCTCGTCTTCTATCTCCGCTACCACTATTACCCGATCTCGTTCCCGCTGCTGGCGGTCGCCCGCGCGGCCGCGGCGGTTGGCCCCGAAGGAACGCCGGCATGAGTGTTCCCGTCGGACAGATGCTCGCGGTCCTGCGACACGTGGCCCTGCAACGCCTGCGGGGCAACGACCGCTACCCGCTCGTGCTGATGCTCGAGCCCTTGTTTCGCTGCAACCTTGCCTGCGGCGGCTGCGGAAAGATCCAACATCCCGCCGAGATCCTCCGCTCGCACCTGACGCCGGAGCAGTGCTTGGCGGCGGTCGACGAGTGCGGGGCGCCGATGGTCTCGATTCCCGGGGGCGAACCGCTGCTGCATCCGCAGATCGAGCGGATCGTAGAGGGGATCGTGGCGCGGAAGCGCTATCTCTACCTCTGCACCAACGCGCTCAAACTCGAGGAGATGCTGCCCCGGTTCCGGCCGTCGCCCTACCTGGCCTTCTCGGTCCACCTCGACGGCCCGCGCGAGGAGCACGACCACGCCGTCTGCCGCGAGGGCGTCTACGACATGGCCGTGTCGGCCATCCGCGCCGCGCGGCGCGCGGGCTTCCGCGTGACCACCAATTCTACGCTGTTCACCGACGCCGACCCCGATCGCTACCGGAAGTTCTTCGACGACGTGATGGCCCTCGGCGTCGAGGGGATGATGATCTCGCCGGGCTATTCCTACTCGAAGGCGCCCGACCAGGATCACTTTCTGCCCCGAGAGCGCAGCCAGGGTCTGTTCCGCAGGATCCTGGACGGGGCCCCGCGCCGCTGGCGGTTCAACCAGTCGCCGGTGTTCCTCGAGTTTCTCAAGGGCGCCTGGGACCTGGAGTGCCGCCCCTGGGGCACACCGACCTACAACCTGTTCGGCTGGCAGCGGCCCTGCTATCTGCTCGACGAGGGTTACGCCAAGAGCTTTCGCGACCTGATGGAGGAGACCGACTGGGACGCCTACGGCCGGGCCAGCGGCAACCCCAAGTGCGCCGACTGCATGGTTCACTGCGGCTACGAGCCCGCAGCGGTGGAAGCCACCTTCCGCTCGCTCGGCGGCATGCTGGCCACGGCCCGGCTGATGCTCTTCGGGCCGCCCAAGTCGCCGCCGGCAGCCCGGCCCCAACCGGCCCCGGCCGCCGTCGGCTTGCGGCTGCAGGCCAACGGCCTGCCCGCGTTGCCGGTCATCGATCGCGTGGCCTGAGCCAAACCGCGCCGTCGCCTACAGCCCTCGCTCCCGCACGAGCCTGGCCGCGTCGAGCGCCGCCCCACGCGCGCCGGCCGAGTCGCCGTCGGAGATCACGTGGATCGGCAGGGCGGCCTGCTCTTCCCGCTGGGACGGCATGCCGGCCCTGATCTCGGCGAGGAACCACTGGCGGAACTCGGCGGCGGTTTCCATCGCGCCGCCGCCGACGAACAGGGCGTCGGGGTCGAAGACGTTGATCATCTTGTCGAAGAACAGGCCGAGGGCCCGGGCCTGCACCTGGAAGATGCCGCGGCAGACCGCATCGCCGCGCTCGGCCAGGCCCCGCACCTGCTTGGCGGCCTCGCCGATGTCGACCGCGGCGAGCGGATGCCCGGCGTGGCGGGCGAGGAAGTGCGGCAGGAGCGTACGACGGATCGCCGTCAGCGAGCAGAGCGACTCGAGATCGCCTGTGCGGCCGCAGTTGCAGGTGGGCTCCAGCCCCTCGAGACCGGGGATGCCCTGCCAGGGGATCAGCACGTGGCCGAGTTCGCCGCCGAAACCGTTGCGGCCAGTGACGACCCGACCCCCGGTGATCACGCCGCCGCCGAGGCCCGTGCCGATGATCGCCGACACGCTCGTGGCCTGGTTCTCCGAGCCGAACACGGAGGCATGGCCCCAGAGGGCTGCGGCGTTGCCGTCGTTGAGGTAGGTGACCGGCAGTCCGAGCCGCTGCTCCAGCCCGGCGCGGATGTCGTAACCGGCCCAGTCGTGATGGACGAAGTTGGTGGAGCCACGGCGGCTGAGCACGCCCGAGGCGCTCGCCGGGCCGGGCGTGTCGAGCCCGGCGGCGACGAGTTTGGAGACGGGGACGCCCGCCCGCGCCGCCGCGACCTCGAGGCCGGCGACGATCTGACCGAGGCAGACCGCGGGCCCCTCGACGCTCCGGGCGGGATGCTCGCACAGCCCCTGGATCAGGAACTGGCCGCGCTCGTCGAGAAACGTGTAGTTGATGGCGGTGCCGCCGAGATCGATCCCGGCGACGACTTTTTCAGCGGGTGACACCTGGAAACTCCCCGACTCCGGAACGTGAGGCCGTGAATCCTGCCCGATCCCGGTCGCCCGGAAAAGCCCGGTCGGCCGTGGCCCGGGCCTTACGCCCCCTCGGTAAAGCCCCGCTTGATCCGCAACGTGATGGCCCGCAGCCCGCGGGCCCGCAGCATGCCCAGCACGTCACCGAGCCCCAAGCGCTCCACCAGGTCGTCGGGAATCCCGGCCGCCTCCGTGGCCGGACGGCCGGCGACGACCCCGCGCAGGACCGCCACGAAGCCCTTCACGGTGGGCGCCTCGGGAGCCACGTCGGCCACCAGCACGGCGCCGCCGTCGGCATCGGCGACCGTCCAGAGGAAGACCGGTGTCTGGCACTCGTGGATGCGGCCCTCGGTCGCGGCCTTCCTGGCCTGGTACTCGGCCGGCAGCGGCGGCAGGCCCGCGGCATATTCGACGAGGAGTTCCAGCTTCTCCCGGCCGTCGAGGTCGACGAACTCCTCGACGACGCCGTCGATCCGCGACCGGACATCGTCCATGTCAGGCTTCCGCGGCCGTCGGCGCGGCGGCGGCGACACCACCCGGCTCGGCACCCTTGGCGATCGGCACGCGGACGCAGTTGCCCCACTCCAGCCACGAGCCGTCGTAGTTGCGCACGTTGCCGAATCCGAGCAGATACTTGAGCACGAACCAGGTCAGGCTCGACCGCTCGCCGATCCGGCAGTAGGCGACCGTGGGCGAGCGACGCTTCATCTTCAGCTCCTTGACGTAGAGCTTCTCGAGGTCCTTGGCCGACTTGAACGTGCCGTCGTCGTTGCAGTTCATCGGCCAGGGCACGTTGACCGCGCCGGGGACGTGGCCGCCGCGAACGGCGCCCTCGTTGGGGTAGTCGGGCATGTGCATCCGCTCGCCCCGATATTCCTCCGGGCTGCGGACGTCGAGCAGCGGCTTGCCCGCCTTGCAGTGCTTGAGCACCTCGTCGCGGAGGGCCCGGATCGATCCGTCCTGCTCGCTGGCCGTATAGGAGGCCCTGGGATAGGAGACACGATCGGTGGACCAGGGACGGCCATCCAGCTCCCACCGCTTCCGGCCGCCGTTCATGATGCGGCAGTCCTGGTGGCCGTAGAGCTTGAACACCCAGAAGGTGTAGCAGGCCCACCAGTTGCTCTTGTCGCCGTAGAACACGACCGTCGTGTCGTTGGCGATGCCCCGCTCGGCACAGAGCCGCTCGAACGCCGCCCGAT
>CAXNGP010000229.1:0-4458 GCA_964201845.1 Pirellulales bacterium | reverse complement strand
CGGCGCGAGCGTCGCGATCGTGGTCGATCCGATGCTCGCCACCGGCGGCTCGGCCGTCCGCACCTGCGAGATCCTCCGGGCGGTCGGGATCCCGCGGCTCATGTTCCTCGCCCTGATCGCCTCGCCGCAGGGCGTGGAGACGCTCGCG
Organism: Pirellulales bacterium; assembly: GCA_964201845.1. GTDB lineage: Bacteria > Planctomycetota > Planctomycetia > Pirellulales > UBA1268 > QWPN01. The sequence goes on along the minus strand of CAXNGP010000229.1, from coordinate 4,310 downwards.
GCGGCCGTGCCCGACGTGGCGATCCACGTCGCGGCCCTCGACGAGGGGCTCAACCAGGTGGGCTACATCGTGCCCGGCCTCGGCGACGCGGGCGACCGGCAGTTCGGCACCGTGCCGGCGGAGTGAGCGGCCGCGGCCCCGATGAAGCCGCCACCGAGGAGCGTCGAGTCATGCGAGCCGTCGATCTGATCCGTCGCAAGCGGGACGGCGGGGAGCTTTCCCGCGCGGAGATCGGGTTCCTCGTCGAGGGCCTCACGGACGGCGTCGTGCCCACCTACCAGTGGGCGGCGCTGGCCATGGCGATCGTGTGGCGCGGGATGACGGCGGAGGAGACCGCGGCCCTGGTCGAGGCGATGCTCCACACCGGGACGGTGCTCGATCTCTCCGACATCCCCGGCCCCAAGGTCGACAAGCACTCGACCGGCGGCGTGGGAGACAAGACGAGCCTGATCCTGGCGCCGGTCGCCGCCGCCTGTGGCGTGACCGTGCCGATGGTCTCCGGCCGGGGCCTGGGCCACACCGGCGGCACGCTCGACAAGCTCGAGAGCATCCCCGGCTTCCGGATCGACCTGGATCTGGCCGCCTACCGCCGCGTGGCCCGCGAGTGCGGCCTGGTCTTGATCGGCCAGACCGCCGAGATCGCCCCGGCCGACCGCGTGCTCTACGCGCTCCGCGACGCCACGGCCACCGTCGAGAGCATCCCGCTGATCACCGCCTCGATCCTCTCCAAGAAGCTCGCCGAGGGGATCGACGCCCTCGTGCTCGACGTGAAGTGCGGCGACGGGGCCTTCATGAGCCGGATCGAAGACGCCCGGGCCCTGGCGGCGAGCATGACCACGATCGGCCGGGCCCTCGGCAAGCCGGTGCAGGCCTTGCTCACGAGCATGGACGTGCCGCTGGGCCGGATGGTGGGCAACGCGCTCGAGGTCCGGGAATCGGTCGACTGCCTCAAGGGCGAAGGCCCGGCCGATCTGATGGAGGTGTCGCTCGAACTGGCGGCCGAGATGCTCCTGCTCGGGGGCGTGGCGACGAGCCGCGACCAGGCGCTCGACCGCTGCCGGTGCGCCATCGCCGATGGCTCGGCGCTCGAGCGGTTTCGCCGGGTCGTGGCGGCCCAGGGGGGTGACCCGCGCGTCTGCGACGAGCCCGAAAAGATTCTCCCCCGTGCCGCCTGCGTGGAACTCGTGCGGGCCGAGCGGTCGGGCTCCGTGCACGCGCTCAAGGCCTGGGCGGTGGGGCAGGCCTCGATGCTCCTGGGCGCCGGCCGGCGGACAGCCGAGGATGCGATCGACCCGGCCGCGGGGATCGTCCTGCAGCGCACCGTCGGCGACAGAGTGGCCGCGGGCGACGTGCTTGCCGAAATCCACTTCAATCCGCCCTTCGCCGCCGCGCTCCCGGAGGCGCTGGCGATGTTTCGCGCTGCGGTCGACATCGGCGCCGAGCCAATGACCCGGCCGCCGCTGATTCTCGAGCGCTTGTAGGCCGGCGTGCCTGCGGCGCTGTAGCCTACCGGCCCCTCGAGGAGTCCCGAGCCATGAATGACCTGTCGCGATTCCAGGGCCTCGCCGGCATGGCGGCGATCCTCGGCCTCTGCTGGGTGATCTCGGAGAACCGCCGGGCGATCTCGCTGCGGATGGTGATCGGCGGGCTCTTGCTCCAGGTGGGGCTGGGCTTCGTGTTGCTGCGAAGCGCCACGGGCCGGCGGGTGCTCGACGCGGCGGCGGCCTGGGTCAACTCGATCCTGGCCTGCGCGCTTGACGGGGCGAGGTTCCTGTTCGGCGACAAACTCGTGGCCGCCGACGGGCCCGTGGGCTTCGTGTTCGCCTTCCAGGTGCTCCCCACGATCGTGTTCGTGGCGGCCCTGTTCGCCGTGCTCTACCACCTGGGCGTGATGCAGTTGGTGATCCGCGGCGTGGCCTGGGTGACGGCCCGCGTGCTCGGTTCGAGCGGAGCCGAGACGATGAACGCCGCCGCCTCGATCTTCCTCGGCCAGACCGAGGCGCCCCTCACGATTCGGCCCTACCTGCCCCGGCTCACCCGTTCGGAGCTGCTCGTGGTGATGGTCAGCGGCATGGGGCTCGTCTCGGGCGGAATGCTCGCCGCCTACATCGGCTTCATCGGCGGCGGCGACCCGGCCCTGCGGGAAGCGGCGTCGCGCAGCCTGCTGACGGCGATTCTGATGACGTTTCCGGCCACGATCTACCTGTCCAAGATCGCCGTGCCCGAGACCGACATCCCCGAGACGCTCGGCCGGCTCGCGCTCGATGACGAGCGGCCCGACGCCAACCTGATCGACGCCGCGGCCCGCGGCACCCGCGAAGGCCTGATGCTGGCCGTCAACGTGGGGGCGATCCTGATCGCGTTCATCGCGCTGGTGACGCTCGTGAATCTCGGCCTCGGCTGGCTCGGCGGCTTCCTGGCCGATCCCGACCTCTCGATCGAGAAGATCCTTGGCTGGCTGCTCGCCCCGCTGGCCTGGCTGATCGGCGTGCCCTGGAGCGAATGCGGCACGGTCGGCGGCCTGCTCGGCCTGCGGAGCGTGACCAACGAGGCGGTGGCCTACGAGGAGCTGGGCAAGCTCGTGCGGGGCGACGGCATCGGGGCCAAGTCGACGATGCTCGCCACGATCGCGATGTGCAGTTTCGCCAACCTCTCGAGCATCGGGATCCAAGTGGGCGGCATCGGGGCGCTGGTGCCCGAGCGGCGGGCCGACCTGGCCCGGCTGGGGATCAAGGCGCTCGTGGTCTCGACGCTCGCGACGGCGCTCTCGGCGGCGATCGCCGGCGTCGTGGCGTGACGATTCAGCCCGCCGGCAGTTCGCAGCGGCTGCCGAAGGCGCCGCGGGCCAGGATCGCGGTGGCCACCTCCGGCGTGACAAGCTCCTGCCAGGAGGGATCGCCCGAGCAGAGCCGGTCGCGAACCTCGTCGCTCGAGTAGGTCCGCAGCGTCTCGGGGTCGCACTCGAGTCCGCGGACGAGGCCGTTGGCCCGCAGGTGCTCGAGGAGGTGCGCGAGGTGCGGGGCGACGCGGACGGTATCGGCCGTCACGGTGGTGCCGTCGATCGCGTCGCGGGTGGGATGCACGTACAGCCGGGCCGAATCAGTGAACAGCCGGCCGAAGGCCTCGAGGATCCCGCCGCCCAGCCGTGTGTAGTGCCGCTCGTCGAACACCGCCCGCAAGAGCGGCACCCCGAGGACAAAACCGGTTCGCGCGACGTGCCGCGCGGCCAGGTAGGCCGCGAGGTCGTGAAAGGCCCCCAGCGCGCTCACGAGCGTCATCTTCCCGGCCGCCGCGATCAGCTCGACCCGGTCGAGGAAGTCGGCGTCGGCCTCCCGCGGGCCGCCGCGGAGGCTGGTGGTCGAGATCTCCAGGAGCTCGGCGATGTCGGTCGCCCCGTCGGCGGCGAAGGCCACCCGGGCCCGCTCCAGCATCTGGAGGTTGAGCCGCGTCACGGGGGCGAACCGACCTCGCTCCACGAGCAGGCACTTCTTCCGCACCGCCTCGGCCGCGACCGCCGGTCGGCCGGCCGCGTCGAAGAGCACGGCCGGCGTGTAGCCACGGTGGACGAGCCCCAGCGACAGGAGGCGATTGTCGGCCCCGGGAAAGGCGGGGCCATGCACGGCCAGCCAGTGGATCTCCAGGCGGTCGGGACCGATCTCGTCGAGCAGGGAGTCGAGCATCCGGGCCGGATCCCGCCAGTGCAGCAGGGCCGCGTGGACCACGTTCACGCCCAGCCGGCCGACCGCCTCCTGCTGGAGCGGGTTCGTGGGGTCGAGCAGCCGGACGTGGAGGACGAGGTCGCTCGGCTCGGCCCGGCAGGCGTGCTGGAACCGGACCGCCATCCAGCCGTGGCAGTCGTTGCCGCCCGAGAAGGAGCGGGCCGCGATCGTGTCGGCGAAGGCGAAAAACCGCGTCCGCTCGCCGCGGGCGAGGTCGAGCCGCTCCCGCAGGAGCGCGAACTCGTGGTCGAGCATCTCCTCGACGCGCTCCCGCGACACGTACCGTGGCGCCTTGCCGTAGATCGAGTCGCTGAAGGTCATGTCGTAGGCCGACATGGTCTTGGCGACCGTGCCCGCGGCCCCACCGACCGAGAAGAACCAGCGGGCCACCTCCTGGCCGGCGCCGATCTCGGCGAACGTGCCGTAGACCTCGGGGTCGAGATTGAGCGCGAGGGCCCGCTCGGCGGTCGGGTCGATCGGGCGGTGCATCGCCGCTGCTCCAGGGAGGCCGCCGGCGTCAGCCCGTGAACAGCGTGGCCAGCAGGTACAGGCCGCCCGAGAGGGCCATCGCCACCGGCAGCGTCAGGATCC
>CAXNGP010000228.1:0-4472 GCA_964201845.1 Pirellulales bacterium | reverse complement strand
AAGCTTCGCCGGTAGTTGCCGATTCCATACTCCTGGCGGATCGGCCGGCCCGGCTGCTCGCGGGGCGGCACGGTGGCGTGCATCGTGAGTACGCCGTCCTCGAACGTGACCTCGATCCCGGCGGCGGTCGCGCCGGGGATGTCGGCGATCAGGCTCACCTCGCCCCCCGCGTCGCGGATGTCGACGTTGGGTTGGAAGGTGAGGGTCGCCGGCTGCTCGGTGGCCTCCGCCCCCGGGGCGGACGACTGGTCGATGACTGCTTGCGGGTTCATGGCGAAGCTCCTTGTTTGCCCTGGGATGAGGCGTGGGGAAGGGGGACGTGGCGGATCAGGTCGACCGGACCTCGACGCGGCGGGGTTTCGCCTCGGCCACCTTGGGGCAGGTGATCGACAGCACGCCGTCGACGAGGCGGGCCTCGACGCCCGCGGGATCGACGGCCACAGGCAGCAAAATCCGCCGCTCGAAGCTGCCGGTGCCCCGCTCGCGACGGTGCCAGACGACCTGCTCGGCGGCCGGGTCGCCGTTGCCGGCGGGCTTGCCGTCCGCCTGGGGGCGGGCGCCCCGCAGCGCCAGTTCCGCGCCGATCACGGAGATCTCGACGTCGCCCGCCTCGAGCCCCGGCAGTTCGGCCTCGACGGTGATCGCATCGGCCGTCTCGCGGACGTTGACGGCGGGAAAGACACCCTCCGGCCGCACGCCCCAGCCGTGCAGCGGCGGCGCGGTCGTCAGCGAGGTCCAAAGGCGGTCGAACTCGTCGCGCAACTCCTCGAACGGGAGCGCGAAGCCCGCGCGGAACGTGGTCATGCGAATGCCTCCTTCGAACTGGTGACGTGCTGATGAACTGGTCGGGCGCAACCGTTCCCTGCACCACCCCGGAGCGTCATTCCTGACCCCGCCATGATCTGCGCGGTCGGCAGAATGATTCGCGGCGTCGGCGCCGGAAAGCAAGTGCGATCGATCGGCGGTGGGAAAACGCAACTGCCGTGCCGAAGTCGCGTGGACGTCCGCACACCGGCGGCGAGGCCGGCGGCGCGGCCGAGAAACCGGGGCGGCACGGGCCCGCCTCGGCAGACCTGGTCGATCGCATCGGTGGTGTCGGCTGTCAGTCTGGCCGATCGGTCCTGCGCGGGCTGCCGCTTGGTTGTGGGGCGGTGGGCATCCCCTATACTGCGGCCCATCGCAGGGATGCCCGCCACGCCCGCGGCCGACACGAATGCGGCCGGTCCGGGCTCGGGACGAACGAGGAAACGGAGGAAATTTCCATGCGGTTCAGTCTCCTCGACCGGGTCACCGCCATCGAGCCTGGCCGGAGCATCACCGCCGTCAAGGCCGTGACGCTCTCCGAGGAATACCTCGCCGACCACTTCCCGCGGTTTCCGGTCCTGCCCGGCGTGTTGATGCTCGAGGCGATGACCCAAGCGGCCGCCTGGACGATTCGCCTCGGCGAGGATTTCGCCCACTCGATCGTCGTCCTGCGGGCCGCCCGCAACGTGAAATACGGCGACTTCGTGGAGCCCGGCAAGACGCTCACGGTCACGGCCGAGGTGCTCTCGCAGGACGAGACCACCACCAAGGTGAAGGCCAGCGGCACGGTCGGCGACCGGACCAGCCTCACGGCCCGGTTGGTGATCGAGCGCTACAACCTCGCCGACCGCCAGCCCCACGGTGCGGCCATCGACGCCCGCGTCCGGGCCGAAATGCGGCGGCTCTGGTCGCTCCTCTACCCCGCCCCCCGGGCGGACGGGCGGGCGCGGCCGGCGACCTACGCCGCGGCCCTCCCGGGCGTGGCTCTGCCCGCGACGGCGGCCGTTTCCCGCTGAACACGGTGTCCCATCCGGGAAATCCGGGCGGGTTCGGGTTCCCAGGCGGGCGGGGCGGCATTACAACCTTGGGGGTTCGGTGCCCGTTTCATTCCCAGTCTTCGAGGTGAACAGTCGATGCCTTCCCGCGATGAAATTTTCGACAAGGTGAGGGGTGCTCTGGTGGAGGCCCTCGGGGTCGACGAGGACGAAGTCTCTCCGACGGCCACCATGGTGGGCGATCTGGGGGCGGAATCGATCGACTTCCTCGACATCGTCTTCCGACTGGAGAAGGCCTTCGGGATCAAGATCCAGCGGGGTGAGTTGTTCCCCGAAGACGTGCTCTCGAGCACCGAGTTCGTGACCAACGGCAAGGTCAACGCGGCCGGTCTCAAGGAGCTCAAGACCCGGATGCCGTTCATCGACCTGGCCAAGTTCGAGGCCAACCCGAGCGTGCAGAACTTCCCCAACACGCTCACGGTCGAAGACATGGTCCGCTACGTCCAGGGCAAGCTGGCGGCCTGACGCCGCCGGCTGACCAGGGCCGCACGGGGCCGGCAGCGGCCCGCGAGGGAGGCAGGCGCGACGACGCCGCAACAATTTCATGCGCTGGTTTTGGATCGACCGGTTCGACGAGTTCGTGCGGGGCAAGCGGGCCACGGCGATCAAGAACGTCTCGTTGGCGGAGGAACACCTCCACGACCACTTTCCCGGGGCGGCCCTGATGCCCAACTCGCTGGTGGTGGAGGGCATGGCCCAGACCGCCGGCCTGCTGGTGGCCGAGGCGATCGACTACAACCGCCGCGTGGTCCTCGCCAAGGTGGCCGCGGCCGAGTTTCACTTCGACGCCGTGCCGGGCGACACGCTCGTCTTTCGGGCCGAGGTGCTCGACCTCAAGGCCAGCGGCTCGCTCACGAAGGTGACGAGTACCGTCGGCGACCGGGTGCAGGGCGAGGCCGAGCTGTTCTTCGCCCACCTCGAGCCGGGGGAGGGCGTCCCCAAGCTGTTCGAGCCCCACGAGTTGCTCCAGTGGCTCGACCAGATGCACATCTACGACGTGGGCCGTGACGAAGCGGGGCAACCGCTCGTTCGGCCCGACTGGTGAGCTGCGCCGGCGGCGCGGCTCACCCCGAGGAGGGCGAGCGAATGGCGGGAGGCAGGCGCAGGGTGGTGGTCACGGGCGTGGGCTGCGTCACGCCGCTGGGGTTGACCGCGGAAGAGCTCTGGAAAAACCTCGTGGCCGGCAAGTCGGGCGTGGGCCCGACGACCGTGTTCGACGCGTCGCGGTTTCCCACCAAGATCTCCGCCGAGGTCCGCGACTGGGATCTCACCGCCGAGGGCGAGCGGGCCGAAGATTGGCAGTATTGCGGGCGGCACACGAAGTTCGCCGCCGGGGCGGCCCTCCAGGCGATGCGGGATGCCGGGCTGCCCAAGGGGCTCGAGCGGGATCCCACGCGGCTGGGCATCTACCTCGGCAGCGGTGAGGGGCAGCAGGCCTTCGACGCCTTCACCAGCATGATGATGGCTGCCATCGACGGTGGGTCGCTCGACGTGGCGAAGTTCACCAAGCTCGGCCTGGAGACGCTCCATCCGCTGACCGAGGTGGAGCAGGAGCCCAACATGCCGGCCGGCCACCTGGCCGCGCTGTTCGACGCCCAGGGCCCCAACCTCAACTGTCTCACCGCCTGCGCCGCCTCCAGCCAGGCGATCGGCGAGGCGGTCGAGATCATCCGCCGCGGTGAGGCCGACGTGATGCTCTCGGGCGGCTGCCACAGCATGATCCACCCCTTCGGCGTCACGGGCTTCAACCTGCTCACGGCGCTCTCGACCCGGAACGACGAACCGCAGCGGGCCAGCCGCCCCTTCGACAACCAGCGGGACGGTTTCGTGCTCGGCGAGGGCGCCGCGATGGTGGTGCTCGAGGATCTGGAGCACGCCAAGCGCCGCGGGGCGAAGATCCACGGCGAGGTGGTGGGCTACGGCTCCACGGCCGACGCCTACCGGATCACCGACACCCACCCGGAGGGCCGGGGCGCCTCCGCCTGCATCCGGATGGCCCTGGCCGACGCCGGCCTCGGCCTCGACGGCATCGACTACATCAACGCCCACGGCACGAGCACCGACGTCAACGACAAGGTCGAGACGCTGGCGATCAAGACGGTGTTCGGCGAGCGGGCCTACAAGATCCCGGTCTCGAGCACGAAGAGCATGATGGGCCACCTGATCGCGGCCGCCGGCGCCACCGAACTGATCGTCTGCCTGCTGGCGATCCGCGACGGCCTGCTGCCGCCGACGATCAACTACGAATACCCTGACCCCAACTGCGACCTCGACTACGTGCCGAACAAGGTTCGCGAGGGGAAGTGCGACCGCGCCCTCTCCAACAGTTTCGGATTCGGCGGACAGAACATCGCGCTCATCGTCAGCCGCTATCTTTAGGCTGCAGGGGCATCCCTGCCCCCTGCAGCCGTGGCGGCACTCCGGCCTTCGGCCGTTGCCGCCGGCCGCACCTCCGGGCGGCCGTGTTCGTGCGCGTTTCCGGCGCGCCGCGTGCTTTCAGACGGATCCGCTGCGTGCTTCGACCGCCTCGCCAACCGTTGGGCTGCGAGGGGTTGCCCGTGCCGATCGAACGAGCGAAGGCCGGGAGGGCGATGGTGTTCGGCATGGCGATTG
>CAXNGP010000227.1:0-4472 GCA_964201845.1 Pirellulales bacterium | reverse complement strand
GGCGTGAGGATAGGTCGGCTGCGACACCTGGGCAAGCCGCCGGGCGGCGCGGTGCAGGCAGGGTGGCAAGCCGCTAGCCGGGCGGCGGGCAGCAGCGGAGGGTGGGGGGGCTGGGCCGATCGCGGCAACTATTTCCCCGGGGTTGGGTTTGCCGATTCCTGAGATTGGACCGGTAGGCACCGCAGTGTGGATGTCGGCGCTCATGGATTCACGCCACCCCCACATCGTGTCGACCCGGCGGCGTTCGCTGACGGCACCCCGCCGGTTCCTGGGCCGGTTGCTCCTCACGTGCCTCACGGCGTTCCCGGTCCTCGGCTCGCCGCATGGTCGTGCCCAGGAGCAGCTTCCCGCGCCGGAGCCCGTCCTCGATCCGAGCCAGGCGGGCAACATCGATCGGGGCGCGGGGGAGCGGCTCAATCTGCAGGCCCCCGCGAGTCCCGGAACCGTGATCGACCCGAATCAAGCGGGCAACATCGATCTCCGGCTCGAGCAGTCCCTCAACCGGTTCGATGGCAGCCGGGGGGAGGGCGAATCGCTGCCGCTGATCCGTCTCAGTGGCTTCTTCCAACTCGACGACGGCCTGTTCAGCCAGCCCGCGGCCAGCCGCGAGCGGATCGGCGATGCCCTCGACGGGGTGAGCTTCCGGCGGGCTCGACTCCAAGCGTTTGGCAAGCTCACCGACTTCACCAACTACTCGATCATGTTTGACTTCGCGCAGGCCGGTCGGCCGAGCTTCATGGACGTCTGGGGAGAGCAGGAGCAGATTCCCTTCTTTGGCACGATCCGGATCGGCCAGTTCCGCCAGCCGGGCACCATGGAGAGCTGGACGAGCATCCGGCACTTCGAGTTCCTGGAGCGGAGCGTGGCCTTCCAGGCCGTGGAACCCTTTCGCCGCGTCGGGATCATGGCCTACGCGATGACCGAGGACGAGCGGACCCAGTGGGCGTACAGCGTCTACGCCACGGGCCTGACGTTCTGGAACGGCTCGGAGACGGTCTACAGCACCATCGGGGAGAATCGCAACGGCGCGCAGATCGGCGACGATGGCGGGGTGGGCTTCGCGTCCCGGGTCACGCACCTGGTCTACTACGACCCGCTCGCCGAGGATCGCTACCTGCTACACGTCGGGGGCGGCTACCGCTACGGGACGACGGGCGGCTCGCCGGATAGCGATGGCGCGGACGCCAAGACGTACCGGTCGGCGATCATCCCGGAGTTTTACGTCGGCGACCCCACGGGGCTCGGATTTTCCGGAGCCGGCACGCCGCTGGTGGCCGACACGGGCCGAATCCTCACCACCGACTTCAACGACTTGCACCTGGAACTCGCGGGCAGCCACGGCCGGGCCCACTTCCAGACCGAGGCGATGCTGACGACGGCCAACCAGTTCGGCGGGCACGCCATCATGCAGCCGGCGGCCTACTTTCAGTGCGGCTACATGCTCACGGGCGAAGCCATCGGGTATCTGAAACAGGTGGGGGCGTTCGACTACACGGTCGTGCCCTACACGCCCTTCTTCGGAACCGGTCGCCGGGGTCGCATCCGTGGCTGGGGCGCGTGGGAGGTCGCGGCCCGGTGGTCGTACGTGGACCTGTCGGGGGTGAATGTGCGACCGGAGAACCAGCTCTCGGACGCGGCCGGCCCGCCCCCGTCACCGAACGCCGCCACCGTCAACCAGACGACGGTCGGCGTGAACTGGTACTGGAACAGGTTCGCCAAGGTGCAGTTCAACTGGATCAGGAGCATGCCCGATTACGTCGGCTTCGGCGCGGCGCCGTTCGACATCTACGCCACGAGGTTCCAGGTCGAGTTTTGAAACGCCGGTCCGGGAGACCGTCCGGCAAGGAGGCTGTGATGCAGGCATTCGTAGGCAGGGCCCGCCCGATCGTGTGGCTGGCCGCGGGAATCTCCGGGATCGCATCGTGCGCGTTGGCCATGGCCACGATCGCCGATGGCCGCGGCCCGGCGCGGGACGGCCGGTGTGACCAGTGTGGCGGCTGCGACCGCGTTCAGACCGTCTGCGTGACCAAGCTGACGGAGAAGGAGGTCACGAAGGTCTGCTGGGGCTACCGGTGCGAACAGGTCTGCATTCCGGGCCCCAGCATCTTTTCCGGCGCGCGTCATCACCGGGACGACTGCGGCTGCTGGACGTGCTGGCTCTGGAAGCCGACCAGCGCGGAGGTGATCACCAGGCGGGTGCCCGTCAAGCAGGAGGTGCGGCGCAAGGTTCCGGCCGCGGAGCGCACGGTCGAGGAGCGGTGCTGCGGCTGCCGGCAGCGCCTGTCACGGCAGCAGTGAAACCTCTCCGGAGCCAAGGTCGTAGTAGGCTCCGACGATTTTGATCGCGCCGTCCGCCTCCATTTTGCGGAGGATTTCGCTGCGCTCACGGACCGCCTCGACCGCCAGCCGCACGTTCTCCCGGCAGACGTGGGCCACGTAGGCGGGGTTGTCGCTCGCCTTCCTGCCCTCGAACGGCCGGCCCTGCTCGATGGCGGGCCGAATCTTGGCCAGCATCGGCGTGATGTTGCCGAGTCGGACGTCGTCGATCGCCGCCTTCACGGCACCGCAGTGCGTATGGCCGAGCACCATGATTAGCTTGGCCCCCGCGACGTGGCAGGCAAACTCCATGCTGCCGAGGATGTCCTCGTTGACGAAGTTGCCGGCCACGCGGGCCACGAAGATGTCACCGATCCCGCGGTCGAAGACGTCCTCGACGGGAATCCGACTGTCGAGGCAGGACAGGATGACCGCCTTGGGGAACTGGCCCGCGTAGGCCTCGCGGATCCGCAGCGAGTGGTTCCGCTGGGTGAGGTCGTCCTTGATGAATCGCTGATTGCCCGCCAGGAGTTCGTCCAGCACCGCCTGGGGCGTGAGCCGGGCCTGCTGCTCCCGTGTGAGCACGCCGCGCAGGGCCTCCTGCTCCGTGGCCTGGAGCACAGCGGCGTTTGGCTTCGCCTCGTCAGCGCCCGACACCGTGGCGAACCGGTGCCCGCGCATCACCAGGGCGAACGCGACCAGGCAGGAACATCCGAACCACAAGCGACGGAGACTGGTGGGCATCTGCCATTCCTTTCAAGGACCAAGGAGCGTGCCGATCAGGGCCAGCGAGACGATCACTTTGCCAGGCCTTCCAGGAAGCGTTCCGCCAGATCGGTGCCGACGCGGAGCACCCACCAGTCGCCCACGACCGCCGGATCGATGCCGGCGGCGACCGCCGCCGCGGGGGCGGGCGTGACGTCGCGAAACCGGTCCATCGCCACGTTGCTCACGCCCCACAGGGCCAGCAGCTTGCCCGACATCACGGCGTCGGGCTTGCCGAGCACCCAGAGTTCGATCGGAGCCTTAAGTTCGTCGGCCTCCTCCGGCAGGTCGGGGAAGGGACCGTCCAGATGGCTGGAGCGAGCCTCGACCCAGTCCTTCGTGCTGGAAAAACTGGCGACCCAATCGGACTCCTGCGGCGCGAGCAGGGCCAGCGTCTTTTTCCAGGGAACATTCGTGTTGAGATCGTTCACCAGTTTGTCGGTGCGCTCGCCGAAACTCTTGAGGATGGTTTCCTTCGTTTCCGCCAGCGCGATGGCATCGGCTTTGGGGCGGTTGGCCTGGATCTGCGGCACCGCGAACTTGCGGACGATGCGGCCGCGCAACCCCGGTGGCACGGAAACACCGTCCAGCGTCGAATCGTAGGAACACTCGATCGTCTCGGGGCCGTCGCTGAACTCCTTGCCGTCGAAGCGGATCTCCCGGTGCACGTCAAACACCGCCCGACCGGTGGTGATGGCCTTGACCGGGCGCTTCGTGGCGACGGTGTGTGTGACGGTGGTGCCGGCAAAGTGGAGCGTGAAGACCGGCTTCGTATGGTCGCCGTCCATCGACACGGCGGGCTTTCCGGTGGTGGTGGCGGTTCCGGTCACATGGGCACCGAACAGGCAGCGATCGACCGCCGCCACCTGCTCGACCGGCGGCGGCTCATGCTGGCGGATGAACTCCTTGGAGATGCGGAGGACGAGTGTCACGTCCTTCATCGCCTCGGCCGAGGATTTCTGGAGCGTGTCGACCACAGCCTCCTGGACCTTTTGTCCGACAGCACCTGCGGCCTCGCCGTCGAGCACGCTCTTGATGGTCTCCTTCACCGCCTCCTTGAGCGGCTGATTGGCCGGGGCGGCCGCGTCGTTCGGTGCCGCAGCTCGCTCCGGGGCCGCCGGCGAAGGACTGGGTGCGGGAGCCGCAGCGCCATTCTGGGGCTCGGCCCGCGTGACCGGCGGCATGTTCACCCACAAGGCCAGGGCGACAAGCGGGAAGCACGATTGCGGGCAGACGATACGCATGGCTGGCTCCTTGGACTCTCGACCGTGAGCGAGGAGTCTACCCTCGCCGGCTGGTGCCTGCTGGCGGGAAAGAAGACGCTCGAGTGGTGGCGCCGGATCCCGGCGGGCTCGCCGCCGAGCGAGTTCCGGAGGATCAGGATCGCCGCC
>CAXNGP010000226.1:0-4480 GCA_964201845.1 Pirellulales bacterium | reverse complement strand
GGCCGTGGTCGGGGCCGCCGCCACCGGCCGCTACCAGGAGAGCGCGGCGATCGCGCTCTTCATGATCGTCTCGGGGCTGATCGAGAAGCGGACGGCGATCGGAGCTCAGGCGAGCATCGAGTCGCTGATCAAGCTCTCGCCCACGAAGGCCCAGCGGCTGCTGGCGGCGGCCGCTGACGCGGCCGACGCCGGCGAGGAGCTCGTCGAGGCCAAGGACCTTCGGCCCGGCGACGTCGTGCGGGTGCGGCCCGGCGACAACATCCCGGCCGACGGCCGGATCCTCCGCGGCTCGAGCACCGTCAACCAGGCGAGCATCACCGGCGAGTCGCTCCCGGTGGACAAGTCCGCCGGCGACGAGGCCTTCGGAGGCACGATCAACCTCACCGGCGTACTCGACATCGAGGTGCTCAAGGCCGGCGCCGACACGCTCCTCGGCCGCGTCAAGGACCTGATCCTACAGGCCGAACAGACCCGCACGCCGATCATGCGGCTCGTGGATCAATATGCCGTCTGGTACACGCCGACAGTGCTGATGCTCGTGGGGGTCGTGCTGTTCTTCGCCCTGCGAAGCGACCCCGATACCGCCTTCAGCCGGGCGATCGCGATGCTCGTGGTCGCCTGCCCCAGCGCCCTGATCCTGGCCACGCCCACGGCGATGGTGGCCGGGCTCTCCGCCGCCGCCCGGCTCGGCGTGCTCGTCAAGAGCGTGGTCACGCTCGAAGCCGCCCGAAATCTCACTGCGATCGTGTTCGACAAGACGGGCACGCTCACCACCGGGATCCTCTCCGTGAGCCGCCTGGCCCCGGTCGAGGGTGTGGAGCCGGCGGAGCTCCTGCGGCTCGCGGCGATCGCCGAGCAGGACAGCCGCCACCCGGTGGCCCGGGCCGTCACCGAGATGGCCCGCAGGGCCAACCTGCCGCTCGACCGGCCCGACGCCTTCGAGGAAATCGCCGGCCGCGGTGTGGTCGCGACGCTCGGCGACGCGCGGATCCTCGTGGGCCGGGCCTCGTGGCTCGCCGACCCCGAGGGGGGCCTCGATCCGGCCGAGGCCGCCGCCATCGGCCGGATTCAGGCGAGCGACGAGGCCGACGGGCTGAGCGTGCTCTACGTCGTCCGCGACGGGCGGCTCGCCGGCTGGATCGGCCTCGAGGACAACGCCCGCCCCGAGGCGGCCGAGGCGGTGGACCGGCTCAAGCAGCTCGGCCTCCAGCGGCTCGTGATCCTCACGGGCGACCGCACGAGCGTGGCCCGGAGGGTGGCCGAGCAGATGCACTTCAGCGAGTTCAAGGCGGAGGTGCTGCCGCATGAAAAGCTCGAGATGGTGGACGAGCTCAAGGCCCGGGGGCACCGCGTGGCCGTGATCGGCGACGGCGTCAACGACGCCCCGGCCCTGGCGGCGGGCGACATCTCGATCGCCATGGGCGCCGCCGGCAGCGACGTGGCGATCCACTCGGCGAGCATCGCGCTCTTGAACAGCAACCTCAGCCGGATCCCGTTTCTGATCGAGCTCTCCCGTCGCACGATCGCCGTGATCCGGCAGAATATGGCGATCGGCGTGCTGTTCATCGTGGTGTTTCTCGCGCTCGCCGGGGCGGGCTACGTCTCGCCGGTGACGGCGGCCCTCGTGCACGTGGCCAGCGGACTGATCGTGATCTTCAACTCGGCGAGGCTCGTTCGCTGCGGCGAGGCGCTGGAGCAGGAGGAGGCCGACCGGGCCGCCTCCGAACAGGCTAGCCGACATCGCGGCGCTGAAAGAGCAGCACGGCCAGGCTGACCAGCGATCCGATCACGCAGGCGGCATAGAGGCTGGCGGTGCCGAGGTAGGCCAGCGTGATCTCGTGCCCCTGCGTGAGGGCGTCGGCCGGCCAGAAAAACTGCAGGTTCGGCACGGCCGCGTAGACCGGCCAGAGCAGTCCCCGCAGCCAGCCGGGCTTGTCGCCGGAGGTCACGATGGTGCCCAGGAAATACTCACTCACCAGGCCCAGCAGGAACGCCCCCACGCAGGCCATCAGCGTCATCACCTGCCCGAGCCGCGTCGAGGCGGCGATCGCCACCGCTGCCAGCACCAGGATCGCCTGGAGCACCAGACCCAACGCGATGATCAACTGCGGGTTGAAGTCCACCGCCGGGCTCTGAAAGGCCCACTCGCGGTCGATGCACCAGACCAGCCCGAGGGCGAGCGAGAGCCCGATCGCCAGACTGGCGGCGAAGACGCTGGGGAACGGCCGGCGATAGAGATAGTTGGCCGCCGCCGCCACGAGCGTGGCCCCGCCGCCGAACAGCAGCGAGAAGACGAGCACGGGCAGGTCGAACGTCTCGTCCATCCGCGCGCTCAGCTGCACCCGGTGCCGCACCGCCAGCAGGAACACAACCGCAAGCACCCAGTAGGCCAGCGTGATCGCCCCGGCCACGCCCAGGTATTTGCCCGCCACCACCGCCGCCCGGGGCACCGGCTTGCTCACCACGGTGATCACGGTCTTGTTGTCGATCTCCCGAGTCAAAACGCCCGTCGCCGTGAAGGCCGCCAGGAGCAGGCCGGCGATGAACAGCGTGCTCAGGCCGAGGTCGATCAGCAGTTTGTTGTCATCCTCGAGCGTGAAGGCTGCGAGATTGACGTTCAGCACCATGGCCAGGATGCCCACGACCAGCAGCACCGCGAAGATCGGCTGCCGGATCGACTCGAGAAAGGCGTTGCGGGCGATGGCGAGGAGGGTCATCGGGGAGAATCTTACGTGGCGCCCGGGCCGCTCACGGATTTCTCACACGATTCGGGGCTGGCGCTCCCGTATTCGGAATAGAATGTGCTGTACCCATCGTAGAGGAGACGGTGGCTGGACCTGCCGTCCCTCCCTCCTGACCCCATGACCGGCGATCAGACCACCTACCGCCGCGGACGAATCGCGGCCCTCGGCGGCCTCGCGATCCAGATCGCGCTCGTCGTGGCGATGGGTCTGGCAGCCGCCTGGACCCGAAGCCCCGCGCTCCAGGCCGCCGGCTGGCACCTGCTCGGCGGCCTGCCGATCTGGATCATCCTCGCGCTCGTCTATCACCAGTTCGAGGTCGAGCGCCGTGAGACGCTCGCCTCCGAGAAGTTGGCCACGCAGGATGCCGCCTCGTCGGTGTTGTTCGGCGACCTCTCCGACGAGCTGCAGCGGGCTCGGCAGCGACTGGCGAACCTGATCGGCTACGGCCTGCCCGCCGTGAGTTTCCTCGTGGCCACCTACCTGATCGTGGCCGGCCTGGCGATGCTCTGGCGGGTGGGCACGCTCGCCGCCTCCGATGAGCCGGGCGCGGTCACGACGCTCGCACCGGGCGTCAGCCCCGTCGGCCTGCTCTTCGTGGCCGCGGCGATGGCCTTCGTGGCCTTCATCTCGGCCCGGTGGGTGAGCGGCTACACCCGGGTCCGGGCGTGGCAGCTGCTCCGCGGCGGGGCCAGCTACCTGATGAGTTCGTTCGTGCTGGCGGCGCTCGTGCTGGCCGGCGCGATCGCGGCCGCGATCCTCGACGACACCTCGTTCTTCCGCGTGATCGCCGTGGCAGTGCCTGCGGTGATGGTGCTGGTGGGCACCGAGATCCTGCTCACGGGCCTGCTGGAGGCCTATCGGCCCAAGCGGCCCGGTGAGATTCCGCGGCCCGCCTTCGACAGCCGCGTGCTCGGCCTGCTCACGGCGCCCGAGTCGCTCGGGCAGGTCGTGGGAGAGCTCATCAACTACCAGTTTGGCGTGGAAGTGTCGCGGAGTTGGCTCTATCGCCTGCTCGGCCGCGCGGTCACGCCGCTCACGATCCTCGGTGGCCTGGTGCTCGCCGCGCTCTCGACACTGGTGATCGTGGGTCCCGATGAGGAGGGCGTGGTGACGCGTTTCGGGGCGATCCGCGGCGGACCGCTCCGGCCGGGGCTTCACGTCAAGCTGCCCTGGCCGATCGAGACGGCGGCCACCTACCCCGTGGGCAAGGTACTCGAGATCACCGTCTCGAGCGACCCGATTGGCCGCGGCCGCGACGACGAGGCGATCCTCTGGACGAGCGGCGACGACAACCTCGCCAAGCTCGGGCTGGAGTATTTTCCCACCGCGCTCGGCACCCGGGCAGCCGGCGGCGGGTTGGCGCTCGTGGCGGCCGATGTCGTGGTGCAGTATCGCGTGCGGGAGCTGCTCGAGTTTCTGGCCGGCTCGCTCGCCCCGCGCGACGCGCTGGCGGCGATCACCCAGCAGGAGGCGAGCCGCTACTTCGCCAGCCAAGACATCGACCAACTGCTCACCGTGGGCCGCACCGAGGGGGGCCGTGTGCTCGAGGAGGCGATCCAGATGCGGGCCGACGGGCTCGGCCTGGGCCTCGACGTGGTCGGCGTGTCGATCACGGCGCTCAAGCCGCCGGGCGGGCCGGTGGCCCGGGCGTTTCATCGGCAGATCGGCGCCCAGCAGGAGCGGGAGTCTCTGATCCAGAAGGGTCGCCGCGACGCGGTCGTGACGCTCGCGAAGGT
>CAXNGP010000225.1:0-4481 GCA_964201845.1 Pirellulales bacterium | reverse complement strand
TCCCGGTGCCGCTGGCCGGCGCGGTCGAGCTATTGCCGCCGCCCGGCTCCGGCCGGGTGCCCGATCTCGTGGCCGAGCAGCACCCGGTGGTGGCGGTGCTTTCGGGCACCCGCAACCCACTCCTCGACGCCGTCCGTGTCGAGCGGGTGATGGCGGTCGAACGCGGCTTCGACGACTCGGCCTCGCCGGGGCTGCGGCGGTTGTTGTCGTTGCGGGACGGCCGCCCGCTGGTGATCGAGAGGCCCTTCGGCCGGGGGCTGGTGGCGGCGGTGCTGACCACGGCGGCACCCACGTGGAACAACTGGGCCCGCGGCAACCCGAGTTGGGTGGTGGTGATGCTCGAACTGCAGAGCCAGCTCGCCCGGCAGCGGCGTCGGGCGGAGAGCCTCACGGTGGGGAACGAGTTGCGGGTCGGCCTGACGCCGGGAAGCGACGAGATGGATGTCGACTTCATCGTGCCGCCCGACGGCACGCTCGTCCGCCAGGCGGCGACCCCGAACGCGGACGGCGGATTCGAGGCGCGGCTCGAGGCCCGCGTGCCCGGCGCCTACGCGGCCCGTTGGCGGCGGGTGGACGGCACCGAGCGGGAGCGGGTCGTCGCCGCCCACGTCGACGCCGGCGAGGGCAGGCTCGAGCGGGCCGGTCGCGACCGGCTCGCCCGCCAGCTCGCCGGGGTGCCCTTTCGCTATGACGCCGCCAATGACCTCGATCCGGCCGGCGGCGACGTGGCGGGAGTGCCGCTGGCCCGGCCGCTGCTCATCGGCCTGCTGGTGGTGCTCGTGCTCGAGCAACTCGCCGCCTTCGCCGCCAGCTACCATGCCCCGCCCGGCCACCGACGCTGAGACCGCGCCTCCCCTCGCCCTGCTGCCATCCCGATGGTTTCCTCCCTCTCATGCCTCGCCGCGGCCGTCGACCACCGGCTCACCAGCCGGCTGCTCGACGGCTTCGACGCCTGGTGGCAGCCACCCGCGGCGATCGCCGGCGTGGTGGCGCTCGTGGTCTTCGTGGTCTGGATGGCCGGCCGCGACGGCGTCGAACTGCCGGCCGCCATCCGCGTCGTCTTGACGGCGCTGAGGCTGACGGCGGTGGGGGCGGTGCTCGTGGCCCTGCTCGACGTCGAGCGGATCGCCGAGCACGAGATCGTGCTCCCGTCACGGGTGGCCGTGCTCGTCGATTCGAGCGCCAGCATGTCGCTGCCGGAGAGTTCCCGCGCCGATGCCCCGAGCCGCGGTGGGCGCGCGGTCGACCTGCTCGATGCCGGCGGCCTACTGGAGGCGTTGGCACCCCGTCACGAGGTCTCGATCTGGCGGTTCGACGCCGAGGCCGAGCCGCTGACCGTGCTCCCGACCACCGCGGCCGAGTCCCGCGCCGAGTCCGATGAACCGCCAGCCGATACGCCGGCCCAGGTGCCGGGCCAGGCGCCGGCTGTTGCGTTGGCCTCCGGAGGCTGGCGGGAGGCGGTGGTCGCGCGGGGCTACGAGACGCGGCTCGGCGAAGCCCTCGCGGCCGTCGCGGAGCGGGAGCCAAGCGGCCTGCTCGCGGGCGTCGTGATCCTCACCGACGGCGGGAACAACGCGGGCCTCGACCCGCTGGCGGCCGCGGCGCAGCTGGCCAGGTCCGGCGTCGCGATCGTGCCGCTGGGCCTGGGCAGCGACGTCCTGCCGGCCAACGTGCGGGTGGCCGACCTGATCGTTCCGGCCCGCGTGTTTCCGAGCGATGCCTTCGCGGTCACGGCCTATCTCCAGTCGCAGGGTCTCGAGGGGCAACGGGTGCGCGTCGAACTGCTCGACCAGCCGGCGGGCGACGAGCCGCCGGGGGACACAACGGGGCGGGTGGTCGACACGCTCGAAGCCACGCTTGCCGCCGACGGCGAACTCGTCGCGGTCCGGTTCGACGTTCCGGGGCTGCCGACCCCGGGCAGCCGCACGCTGGCCGTCCGCGTCGCGGCTCCCACGGGCGACTCGACCGCCGGCGACGACTCACAGGCGGCGGGTATCGAGGTGGTGGATCGCGTCACCCGGGTGCTGTTGATGGCGGGTGGACCGGGCCGCGAATACCAGTTCATGCGGAGCGTCCTGCACCGCGATCCGAGTTTCGCGGTGGACGTGCTCCTCGGCACCGCCGCGGCGGGGATGTCGCAGGACTCGCGGCGGATCGTCGAGGTCTTCCCGCCGTCGGACGAGGCGCTGGCCGAATACGACGCCGTGGTGGCGATCGACTACGACTGGCAACTCGTCGAGCCGGCCGGCTGGTCCCGGCTGGAGCGGTGGGTGGCCCGCGAATCAGGCGGCCTGATCATGATCGCCGGCGGAATCCACATGGAGAGCTGGCTGGGCGACCCGCGTTCCACGCCGCTGCGGGGCCTGTTCCCGGTGGAACTGCGGCGGCCGGGCCAGTTGCCGCTCGGGGCGCCCGCCGCCGAGGAGGAGCCGATGCCGCTGGAGTTCACGCGGGACGGCGCCGAAGCCGAGTTTCTCTGGCTTGCGGCCGGCGGTGAATCGAGCCGGGTGATCTGGGGCGAGTTCCCGGGGATCTACTCGTGCTTTCCCGCGGAGGAGCCGAAGCCGGGTGCGACCGTCTACGCCCGCGTGGCGCCGCCCGGTGCGGCCGCGAGCGAGCCGCGCCGGGTGTTTCTGGCCGGGCAGTTCTACGGCTCGGGGAGCGTCTTCTACGCCGGCAGCGGTGAACTCTGGCGGCTGCGGATCGTCGCCGACGCCGCCTACGAGCGGCTGGTCGCGCAGCTCGTGCGGCACGTCTCCCAGGGTCGGCTGGCTCGCGGCTCGCAGCGGGCGCGGCTGCTCGTCGATCGCGACCGGCATCCGGTCGGCGGAAGCGTGGAGGTGCGGCTCGCGCTGACCGACGAGAATCTGTTCGCCGCCACCGCGGCCCGGCCCCCGGCCTGCCGGGCGGTGGGCCCGGGGGGCATCATCGCGCCCGTCTCGCTGGCCGCCACGCCGGATCGCCCCGGCACGCTCGCGGGAGCGTTCGTCGCGGCCCGCGAGGGAATCTGGAAGATCGAAGTCGACCCGACGGCGGGCCTCGGCGAGGAGCCGCTGGTGAGGCGGATTCAGGTCCAACTGCCCGATCGCGAACTGGCCCGGCCGCGGCTCGACCGGCCGCTCCTGGAGCAGTTGGCAACCCGCACCGGCGGCACCGCCCGCTTCCCCCAGCCCGGCGGCTGGTCGGCTGCCGACGCGCTCGACCTGGCCGCGGCGTTGCCCGACCGCGCCCGGCACGAATACGAGACGGGCGCCTCCGACGAGCGGTTCAAGCAGCGGCTCAACACGGCGCTGCTGGCCGTCGGCTGCGGCTGCCTGTGCGTCGAGTGGATCGTCCGCCGGCTGGTGAAACTCGCCTGAGTGTCGAGCAACCATGATTTCCTCCCCCCAGGCCGCCCCGATCGAGCCGCTCCGCCGGCTGCTGGCGAAGGTGCGCCGTGAGGCCCGGGCCTGGGTCTGGGTCGAGTCGCTGGCGGCGCTGGCACTGGCGGCGGCGGTGATCTTCTGGGCGACGCTGGGCCTCGACTGGCTGCTCGAACCGCCGCCCTGGGCGCGGGCCTGCCTCGGCGCGGCAGCCGTGGCGGTCCTGCTCTGGCTCGTGGGCACCCGGCTCGTCGGCCGGCTCGCGATTCCACTCTCCGATCGGGCCCTCGCGCTGGCGCTGGAACGACGCGTCCCCGAGTGCGGCGACACGCTTTCGACCGCCATCACGCTGACCGACCCCGGCCGCGAGCCGGTGGACGCCGACCTCGCGGACCGCACGACGACGGCGGCGGCGGCCCTCGCCCACGGCGTCTCCACGCGGAGCGTGTTCCGGCGCGGGCGGCTGCTCGCCACGGCCCTCGTCGGCGCCGCCGCGGCGGCGAGCGTCGTCGGGCTGGTCGCGGCGCAACCGGCCGTGGCGACACTCTGGGCCCGGCGACTGGCGCTGCTCGACGACACTCCCTGGCCGAGGCGAGTGCGGCTCGAGGCGCAGGGATTCACCGCCGGCGCGCGCAAGGTCGCCCGCGGCAGCGACGTCGACATCCTCGTCAGGGCCACGGCCAGCGGACCGTTGCCGAACCTGGTCGAGCTCCGCAGCCGCACGGCCGGCGACACCTGGCGCACGGTGCGCATGGGCACCCGCGGGGGCGACGACGGCGGACAAACCTTCGGCCATCTGCTCGAGGCGGTGGGAGCGGATCTCGAGCTCGAGATCCGCGGCGGCGACGCGCGGCTGAAGGGGCTGGTGCTCGACGTGGTCGAGCCGCCGGCCCTGGCCGAGGCGACCATCCGCTGCACGCTGCCCGCTTATCTCGGGGGCGGCCGCCGCTATCCGCCGGCATCGCGGGCCGTGGCGGTTCCGCGGGGCTCGCGGCTCGAGGTCACATTCCGGGCGACGAAGCCGCTCACGGCGGCCCGGATCATCGGCCGCTTCGCCGCCGAGGCGGCCGACGTCGTGCTGGCGTCGGTGGAGGCGGCGGCCACCCCGCCCGTCGACAC
>CAXNGP010000224.1:0-4484 GCA_964201845.1 Pirellulales bacterium | reverse complement strand
CGCCACGCTCGTGCCCGCCGCCGGCGTGTATGCGGCCCGCGCGCGTGTGGCCGGCGGCGGCCTGTCGCCCGAATGGTTCCCGGCCGCGGTCAACATCGGCACGAGCCCGACGTTCGAAACGACCACGCCCACGGTCGAGGCCCATCTGGTCGGGTTCTCGGGCGACTGCTATGGCCGCGTGCTCGACGTTGACTTCCTCGCGCGGCTGCGCGACACTCGTCGCTTCGCGTCGGTCGACGAGCTCAAGAGCCAGTTGGCCGCCGACGTGGCCCGGGCCGTGGCGATCGCCTCCGGCCAGCCTGCCCCCGCACGGGAGACATGATGCGACTCGACTGGGCCAGCCTGCTCGATCTGCTTCGAAGCCGCGAGCGGTTCGTGCTCACGAGCCACGTCCGCCCCGACTGCGACGCCCTCGGCAGCGAGCTGGGCATGGCCGGCATCCTCACGGCGCTGGGCAAGCACGTGCGGATCGTCAACGCCCAGGCCACGCCCCAGAATCTTGCCTGGATCGACCCCCACCACCGGCTCGAATCACTGGCCGGCGGCGTCAAGCCGGCGGACCTGGCCGACCGCGACCTGTTGATCGTGCTCGACACGAGCGCCTGGGCCCAGCTCGGCGCGATGGGCGACGTCGCCAAGGGCATGCGGGACAGGGTGCTCGTGATCGACCACCATGTCAGCGAAGACGACCTCTGCGACCTGTGGTTCAAGGACACGTCCGCCGAGGCGACGGCCCGGATCGTGTACGAGATCGGCCTCCGGCTGAAGGTGCCGTTCACCGAGGCGATCGCCACGCCGCTCTACGCCGGCCTCTCCACCGACACCGGCGGCTTCCGCTTTCCGAGCGTCTCCGGCGAGAGCTTCCGGATCGCCGGCCGGCTGGTCGATGCCGGGGCGAGCCCCACCGCCATCTATCGGGAACTCTTCGAGCAGGACTCGCTGGCGCGGCTCCACCTGGTCGGCCGCACGCTCGCCGGTGCGACCACCGCGCACGACGGGCGGGTGATCTTCTCGCAGGTGCGGCAGCAGGACATCAAGGAGGCCGGCGCGCTGCCGGCCGACACCGAAGACCTGATCAACCTCACGCTGGCCGTGAAGGGCACCGAGGTGGCGGCGATCCTGATCGAGCAGCCCGACGGGCGGATCAAGGTGAGCTTCCGGAGCCGCGGGCCGGTCGACTGTAGCGCCCTGGCCGGCCGGTTCGGCGGCGGCGGCCACCGAGCGGCGGCCGGCGCGATCATCGACGGGCCGTTCGAGACGGCCCGCGACAAGGTGCGGGCTGCGGTCGACGAGGCGTGGATGACGCGGGCACGCGACGATTGAGCAGGATGGTGGACGCGGATGGCGACGGTTCGGGGCTGCCCACGCCCCGTCGCCGGACGTTCGCTCCGGCCCTCCCGGCCTCCGCTCACTCCATGCTGGCTGCGCTTCGCCATCCATGGCTTCGCTTGCCAGCAAGGCCGGCTCTCGGAGTATGGGCAGCCCCTCACGGACAAATGACACATGCCAGCCGGCTTTCGGCGTCACCAGGCAGACAATGCGATTTCGAGGAGGTACAACAGTGGAATCAGTGGTCCGCGTTGATCAAGCGGAAGTCAACATCACCATGAATACTGAAACCGGTGATTCCCGCCGCGGCTTCCTCGCCAAGGTGGCGGCGGTGGCCTGCGGCGGTCTGGCGACGCTCGCGCCCGTCGCGGCGGGCGTGTGGGCGTTTCTCGACCCGCTGCGGCGGAAGGGGGCCGCGGCCACGTTCCTGCCCGTCACGGAACTCTCGGCCATTCCTGACGACGGCGTGCCCCGGCAGTTTGCGGTGATCGCCGACCGCGTCGATGCTTGGACGGGATTTCCCCGCGAGCCGATCGGCGCGGTCTATCTGCGGCGGGAGAAGGGCTCCCGCACGGTCGAGGCCCTCACGGCCACCTGCCCCCACGCCGGCTGCTTCGTCGAACTCGAGGGGAGTCGCTGTTTCCGCTGCCCCTGCCACAACTCCACGTTCACGCTCGACGGCGGGATCGTGCAGCCGAGCCCGTCGCCCCGGCCGATGGATTCGCTGGAGTGCCGCGTGGGCGAAAACGGCGAGGTGGCCGTGAAGTGGCAGAACTTCTACACCGGCGTCGCCGAGAAGGTGGCCAGCTCATGAGTACGCCCCGCGAGCAGCGTCGCGGCCCGCTCAAGCGGCTGGGTGATTTCCTCGACGACCGCACCGGCTGGCGCGGGCTCGTGCACGAGGCCCTCTACGAGCGGGTGCCCGGCGGGGCCCGCTGGCGGTATGTCTGGGGCAGCACGCTCGTGTTCGCGTTCATGACGCAGGTGATCACGGGACTCTTCCTTTGGGCCAGCTACTCGGCCAGCGCCCAGACCGCCTGGGAGAGCGTCTGGTATATCCAGCACGAGATGGCCGGCGGCTGGCTGCTTCGAGGCATCCACCACTTCATGGCCCAGGCGATGGTGGTGCTGTTGGCGCTCCATCTCCTGCAGGTGGTGATCGACGGGGCCTACAAGGCGCCGCGGGAGGTCAACTTCTGGCTCGGCCTGGTCCTGATGATGCTGGTGCTGGGCATGGCGCTGACGGGCTACCTGCTGCCCTGGGACCAGAAGGGCTACTGGGCCACCCGCGTGGCCACGAACCTGGCGGGCCTCGTGCCCTTCGCGGGTCCGGCGATCCAGAAGCTCGTCGTGGGCGGTCCCGACTACGGCCACCACACGCTGACCCGCTTTTTTGCGCTCCACGCCGGCTTCCTGCCGGCGACGCTCGTGGCCTTCCTGGTCGTGCACTTGGCCCTGTTCCGCAAGCACGGCCTGCATGCGAAGCAGCCGGTCACCCGGCCCGACGGGATGTTCTGGCCGGATCAACTGCTGAAGGACGTCGTGGCGATGCTGGCGGTGATGGCCGTGGTGCTGGGCGTGATCCTCGTGCCGGCGGTGCGGACGATGCTCGCCGGCGGCCACGTCGACTGGGGCCACGTGGGGGCGGAGCTCGGCGCCCCGGCCGATCCCTCCCAGCCCTACGCCGCCGCCCGGCCGGAGTGGTACTTCCTGTTCCTGTTCCAGTTCCTCAAGGTCTTCGAGGGGTGGGGGGCCACGGGCGAGTTCCTGGGCGCGATCGTGGTGCCCGGGCTGATCATGGGGGTGATGTTCCTGATGCCGATCCTCGGCAACTGGAAACTCGGCCACCGGTTCAACGTGGCCTTCACGCTCGGGATCCTGGCGGGCGTGGCGGTGCTCACCGGCCTGGCCCTCGACGAGGACTACTACGCCCTCTGGGCCGACAAGCAGCAGGTCGCCGAGGCGGCGAAGCTGTTCGAGGAAACGGACGGGGACGAGGCGAAACTGCTGGCGGCCGTCGGCGGTGACCAGGGCAAGGCCGCGGCGATCGCGGGACAGTTTCACACCGTCGAGAAGATCCGTCGCTCGGAGGCGTTCCTCGCCGCCGTGCAGACGGCCCGGGCCGACGCCGAGCGGGCCGCGGAGCTGGCCGGACGGCCGGAGCGGATTCCGCCCGGCGGTGCGCTCGAGCTCGTCCGCCGCGACCCGCTCTCCCAGGGGCCGCGGCTCTTCGCCCAGCACTGCGCGAGCTGCCACGCCCACGTCGATCCGGCGAGCCCCGCGGCGGCGACGATCCTCGCGAAGTCTTCGGCGGCGAATCTCCATGGCTTCGGCACGGCGGCCTGGATGAAGGGGCTCCTCGACCCCGATCAGGTGGCCGGCCCGGCCTACTTCGGCAACACCGCGCACAAGGACGGCGACATGGTGGGCTTCGTGCAGGGCGACCTGCAGGATGCCGGCACCTGGAAGCCGGCCGACGTCACGGCCGTGATCGCCGCGATGGCCGCGGAGTCGGGCCTGGGCGACCCGAAGACGGCGGCGGCCGTCATCGCCGCCGGGCGCGAGCTCGTGGCCAGCGAAGAGCGGTGTGGTGCCTGCCACCGCTTCGGCGACAACGGCACCGACCTGGGCGCCGCCTGCGATCTCACCGGCTGGGGCGGTCGCGAGTGGCTCGTGGGAATCATCACCGATCCCACCCACGAGCGTTTTTATGGCAAGACCAACGACCGGATGCCGAGCTTCGGCACGGCGGCGGAAGGCTCCGTGCCGCGGCTGACGAACGAACAGATCGGCCTGATCGTCGACTGGCTGCGGGGTGAGTGGTAGAGGGTGGTCGCCACGCCTGGGCTCTCTGAGGCCACCCTCTGCGTGGGTCGGGATTGCCCATGCCATCAGAGTCTTTACGGCTGCAGGGGCATCCCTGCCCCCTGCAGCCTTCGCGGCACTCCGGCCTTCGGCCGCTGCCGCCGGCCGCACCTCCGGGCGGCCGTGTTCGTACGCGATCTGGCGTGCGCCGTGCGTGCAGACGAATCGAGGCGACGCTTCCTCAACCGTTGGACGGCTCGGGGCTGCCGGTTCCCCGGAGCCGGCGTTGCTGGCCGAGCGCAGGCAGGATGCCGAAGCGAGGGCAGCATCGAGCGAGCGAAGGGCAGGAT
>CAXNGP010000223.1:0-4492 GCA_964201845.1 Pirellulales bacterium | reverse complement strand
GCCGACGAGATCGGCACGCCCATGGACATCATCGGCCCGGACCTCCAGCTCGAGGGCATCACGAAGAACCAGTCGTTCGCGCTCGAGGCCCGCGACAAATCTGCCCGCGAGGTGCTCCTGGAGATCCTGGGGAAGGCCAATCCCGACGGAAAGCTCGTGTACATCGTGCGGCCGGAAGACGGCGTGGAGACCATCCTGGTCACGACCCGGGCCGCGGTCGAAAAACGGGGCGACAAGCTGCCGCCGGGGCTTGCGCCGGCGGCCGAGGAGAAAAAGAAGAAGTCATGATCATCGTGATGCAGGCGGGCGCGAGCGAGGCGCAACTCGCCCATGTGGTGGGCCGGGTCGAGGGGCTGGGCTTGCGGCCGCACGTGATCGTCGGCACCGAGCGGACGGTCGTGGCCGTGGTGGGCGACGAGCGGGGCACGGCCTCGAGCGGCCTCGAGACGCTTCCGGGCGTGGCCTCGGTGCTGCCGATCCTCGCCCCCTACAAGGTGGCCAGTCGCGAGGTGCAGCCGGAGCCCACGGTGGTGCGGGCCGGCTCGCTCGTGGTGGGCGGCGGGACGGTGGGGGTGATCGCCGGCCCATGCTCGGTGGAGAGCCGCGAGCAGATCGTGGCGACCGCGACGGCCGTGAAGGCCGCCGGCGCGACGGGGCTCCGCGGTGGCGCGTTCAAGCCGCGGACGAGCCCCTACAGTTTTCAGGGCATGAAGGAGCGGGGGCTGGAGCTGCTCGCCGAGGCCCGGGCCGAGACGGGTCTGGCGATCGTGACGGAGGTGGTGGCGCCCGAGGACGTGCCCCTGGTGGCCCGGTATGCCGACGTGCTCCAAATCGGGGCCCGGAACATGCAGAACTACCGGCTGCTCGAAGCGGTCGGGCGGACGCCCGTTCCGGTGCTCCTCAAGCGCGGGCCCGCCGCCACGGTGGAGGAGCTGCTCCTCGCGGCGGAATACATCCTCGACGGCGGTAACCGTCAGGTGATGCTCTGCGAGCGGGGCATCCGCACCTTCGAGTCCCACACCCGGTTCACGCTTCCGCTGGCGACGGTGCCCTGGCTCCACGCCCGAACGCATCTGCCGGTGGTGGTCGATCCGAGCCACGGCACGGGCCATGCGCCGCTGGTGGAGAGCATGGCCGCCGCGGCGGTGGCCGCGGGCGCCGACGGCCTGATCGTGGAGGTGCATCCCGACCCGAAGTCTGCCGCCAGCGACGGCGGGCAGACCCTCGACTTCGCCGCCTTCGGGCGGATGATGACCGTCTGCCGCAAGGTCGCCGAAGCGGTGGGCCGGCGGCTGTAGCCGCCACGCTCCGCGGAGACGAGCGGCCGCCGTCAGCCCAGCAGCACGAGCGCCAGCCCCATGTAGACGACGAGCCCCACGACGTCGACGATCGCCGACACGAACGGGTTGCTCATCAGCGCCGGGTCGAGTCCGAGCGAGCGGAACAGGAGCGGCAGCACCGAGCCGACCAGCGACCCGATCAGCACGACCAAGAGGATCGTGGCCGGGATCACGACCGCCTGAGCGGGCGTGGGTGCGTAGGCGAGCGCCAGGAGGTAGCCGGGCACGGCCAGGATCGTGCCCAACAGCAGGCCGAGGGCAAACTCCCGCCGCAGGATCCGCCGCCAGTCGGAGAGGCGGCAGTCGCCCGTGGAGAGCGCGGTGATCACGAGCGTGGCCGACTGGTTGCCGGAGTTGCCGCCGCTGGCGATGACCAGCGGGATGAAGGCCACGAGCCAGACGTGCGGCGACTTCCAGGTGGAGAGCACCATCGCCGTGACGGCGGCGGTGGCGAACAGGATCGCCAGCCACACGCCCCGCTTCCAGGTCATCGAGGTGATGGCCGCGTCGAGGTAGCCCTCGCCGAGCGGGGTGATGGCCGCGCTCATCTGGGCCTCGTCGGTCGCCTCCTGGCGGACGGCGTCGAGGACGTCGTCGTGGGTCACGATCCCGACCAGCCGGGCATGGTCGTCGACGACCGGGATGGCGATGAAGTCGAAGCGGGCGAGCAGGTCGACCACCTTGTCCTGCGACTCGTCCATGCGGACGGTGATCACGTCCCGCTGCATCAGGTCGGCGACGAGGGCCGTCGGCTTGGCCAGGATCAGGTCCCGAAGCGAGACGAAGCCCACCAGATGCCGCTCGGCGTCGAGCACGTAGATGTAGTAGATCGACTCGCTGTCGGGGGCCTGCATCCGCAGCCGGGCGATCGCCTCGCCCGCCGGGATGTCGGCCGGCAGCGACGCATACTCGGTCGTCATCAGCGAGCCGGCCGAGCCCTCCGGGCAGGAGAGCAACATCCGGATGTCGTGCCGCTCGGCCTTCGCGACCAGCGGCAGGATCTCCTCGACGAACTCGGGGTCGAGCTCGCGGAGCAGGTCGTCGCGGTTGTCGGCCGCCATCCACTCGAGGAGCGGGCCCAGGTGGGCCCGGTCGGCCGCCTTCACCAGCTCCACCTGTCGCGGCAGCGGGTAGTAGGGGAAGATCTCCGCCTGGCGCTCGACCGGCACGGTGTCGATGAGCCGCCAGATGTCGGCCTCTTCCAGCCCCTCGGAGAACTCCGCGACGGTGGCCGGGTGGAGTTCCTCGGCCACCTCCCGGAGGCCGGCCGTGTCCCCATCGGCGAGCATCAGCCGGAGTTCGGGCAGCAGGATCGGATTGGCGGCGGGCATGGCAGGCGGGGGCGGGGACAGCCCGGACGACGGGCCTATACTGCGGGAAAATCGGCCTCGGCCAAGTATGCCATGAAAAAATTGTTTGCACCGATGGGACTCGTCGCGGTCGCCGTCGCGTGGACGGGCCTCGCGCTCGGGGCGGAATCCGACCCGGCCGGCGCCGCGGCACGCGGCTGGACCGTGCTTCGCACCCGGGCGTATCTGCCGGCGGATCTCGACCAGGAGGTGTTCGACGACCTGTGGACCACCTGGGAGGAGCCGCTGCGATCCCGGGCCGAGGAGGCCCCCCTGGCGGAGCGGCGGCGGCTGGCGATGGAGCGGTATGGACTCGTGCCCGACCCGGCCGACCCGTCGCGGCCGCTCCAGTACGTGGTCGACGCCGAGGGCCGCTGGACGATGAGCTGCCTGGCGTGCCATCAGGGGCAGGTGCGGGGCGTGCCCGTGCCGGGCGTGCCCAACTCGAACTATACGCTCGAGACGCTCACGGAGGAGGTGCGGGCGGTGAAGATCCAGCAACGGAAGCCGCTGGCCCACATGGACGTGGGCTCCATGTTCCTGCCGCTGGGCACGACGGTGGGCACCACGAACGCGGTGATGTTCGGGGTAGCGCTGATGCGGCATCGCGACGCCGACCTCGCGATTGTGCGGAAGCCGCCGCGGTTCGACCTGCCCCACCACGACATGGACGCGCCCGCCTGGTGGCACTACGCCAAGCGTCGCAGCCTCTACGCCGACGGCTTCGCTCCCAAGGGGCACCGGATGCTGATGCAGTTCCTGCTGGTCGAGCAGAACGGGCCGGAAAAGTTTCGCGAATGGGAGAACGAGTTTCGAGCCCTCGAGGCTTGGATCACCGCGCTCGAGGCCCCGCGGTGGCCGGGGGCCGTCGATCGTGAACTGGTCGCGGCGGGAGAGCGGGTGTTCGTCGCGACCTGTGCCGAGTGCCATGGAACGTATGGCGCCGGCGGCGAATACCCGGAGCGGCTCGTCCCGATCGCGGAAGTGGGCACGGATCGTGTTCGGCTCGATTCGCTCACGCCCGCCGAGCGAAGGGCGCTGAACGACAGCTGGTTCGGCCACTACGGCCGCGACGCCGAGCCGCTCCGGGAACGCGAGCAGCCGGAGGGCTATGTGGCCCCGCCGCTCGACGGCGTGTGGGCGACGGCGCCCTACTTCCACAACGGCTCCGTGCCCACGCTCTGGCACGTGCTCCATCCGGCCGAGCGGCCGGCCGTCTGGCGACGGACGGCGACAGGTTACGACGACGCCCGCGTGGGCCTGGAGATCGAGGCCTTCGCCGACATGCCGGCGGAGAAACTACGGTCGGCAGAACGGCGGCGATATTTCGACACGCGCAAGCCGGGCAAGAGCGCCGCCGGCCACGACTTCGCCGAGGTGCTCGACGCGGCCGAGAAGCGGGCAGTGCTGGAATATCTGAAGACACTGTAGGAAGCCGCCTCAATCGCTCGGGCAGGCCACCCGGAGTGGGTCGCCGGAGATGAAAGCCTCCGTCGCTGGGATATTTCGCACTCCGGCCGCTCACGCTTCCACGTCAGCTGAGCGAAATCTCCAGGCTTCTTCGGCTTCCATCCCCGGCTACGGGCCGCACCTCCGGCCGGCCGTGTTCGTGCGCGGGTTGGCTCGCGGCGTTTGGTCAGACGAATCCGTCGAATCCGACTGCCGCTGTCCAAACCGTTGGGCTGCGAGGGGTTGCCCGTGCCGATCGAGCGGCGTTGCTGGCCGAGCGCAGGCAGGATGCCGAAGCGAGGGCAGCATCGAGCGAGCGGAAGGCAGGATGCCTGAAGCGAGCGTCCGGCGAGA
>CAXNGP010000222.1:0-4506 GCA_964201845.1 Pirellulales bacterium | reverse complement strand
GTCACGGCATGATCGCCACAGACCGCGAACCCGCTCCACCCGGCACCGATCGGCTTGCGCCACAGCAGCCGCGGCGGCCGGCCCTCCCAGTCGGGGTCGAGGGCGATCCCATCGACCCCGGCCGAGCCGGTGGGCCCGAGGAACCGGGGAAAGTCGCCGGGTGTCGGCTCCCACGAGCCGCCCGCCTCGCGACCGGCGGCCTCGGCCGGCAGGAGCCGGTCCCGCGAGGGCAGCCACCGCGGCCGCAACTCGGGCACGAGGTCGCCACTCACCCTTTCGACCCGCAGGGTCGCGACGGCCAGCAGCACGGCGGCCAATAGTCCGTAGCCCAGGGCCCGCTTCATCCAGGTCGCGTGCCCACTCTCCCGCAGGAACCAGAGCACGAGCGAGACCAACGCCGCGAAGCAAAGAATCAGCGTGATGATGTTCCGCACCGCCTGATCGACGATGCTGCCCACGACGGCCTCGAGCAACCCGGCCCGCACCAGCGCCGTGGCGGCCATCAGCGAGGCCACGCTCACGAGCACACGGCGCGGAGGCCAGAGCGACCGGGCGGCGGGGGGGGCAGCAGGCGGACGGGAGCGGGGCATGGGGCCTTCCGGATGATGGTTCTCATTATTGCCGCCCCTTCGGAGCACGACTACACTCGTTTCACCAGGCCGTCAGTTGCCCGCAGGGATCCCGCGCATGCTTGCCCGCCCCGCTTCCGAGCCGTCCGCAGATCGCGGCCGCGGGGGAAGCGACGCCTCTCCCGGGCCTTCGACCACGGCCGTCCATGCCGGTGAGGCACGTCAAAAACCGGGCTGCTCGATCACCGACCCGATCTTCGCCGCGAGCACCTACACGTTCGCCAACACCCAGGCGGTGATCGATTACCTCGAGCAGGACGAGCCCCGCGAGGAGTATGGCCGCTACGGCAATCCGGGCGAGCGGGTGGTCGAGCGGAAGCTGGCGGAGCTCGAGCGGGGCGAGGAAGGGGTCTTGTTCGCCACCGGCATGGCGGCCTTCGTCGGCGTCTTGATGGCCCACGTGAGCGCCGGCGACGAGATCGTCTTCTTCGACGAGTGCTACCACCGCAGCCGCGAGTTCTGCCGCAAGCACCTCACCCGGTTCGGCGTGGGCTATCGCGAGGTTCCCACCTGCGACTATGCCGCGATGGAGGCGGCGATCGGGCCGCGCACGAAGTTCCTGATCAGCGAGTCGCCGACCAACCCGCACCTGAGCGTGATCGACGTGGAGCGGTTCGCGGCCATCGGCCGCCGGCACGGCGTGGCGACCATGATCGATGCGACGCTCTGCACGCCGTACAACCTCCGGCCGCTCGAGGCGGGCGTCGACTTCGTGCTGCACTCGGCCACGAAGTATCTCGGCGGCCACAACGACCTGCTCGCCGGCGCGGTGGTCGGGTCGGCGGAGCTGCTCGAGCCGGTGCGGAACCTGCGGGGCATCATGGGGGGCATCAACTCGCCCCACAACGCCTACCTGCTCGAGCGCGGCCTCAAGACGTTGGCCCTACGCATGGAGCGGCACAACGCCAACGGCCTGGCCGTGGCCCGGTTCCTGGAGAGTCATCCCCGCGTGGAGCGGGTGCTCTATCCGGGGCTCGAGAGCCATCCCTGCCACGAGATCGCCGCCCGCACCCTGCGGGGCTGCGGCGGTCTGGTCACCTTTTTCCTCAAGGGGTCCGACGGGGGTTCGGCCGACTGGCGGGAGACGGCGGCCGTGATCGACGCGGTCCGGATCCCGCGGATCGGGCCGAGCCTGGGCGGCGTGGAGTCGCTTATCGAGCAGCCGCTCGTGATGAGCTACTGGAGCTACACCCCGGAAGACCGAGTTTCGTTCGGCATCCCGGACAACATGATCCGCCTGGCTTGCGGCATCGAGGACGCCTCCGACCTGATTGCCGATCTTGCCCAGGCCCTCGACTCGCCCCCGCGTCGCGGCTGACCCGGCAACCCGGGAAGCCGCTACCGATCGCGTGGATTTTGGCGGAAGTTCCGTCGCTGCCGGTGCCGATACCTCTACCGATTGAGTGGATTTCGCGGGCTCACGCATGCCGGCGGGATCCCGAACCCGGAGGTGATGGCCATGACCGCGGCACACAGTTCGATCAACCAGGCTCTCTCGGCACTCACGGCCTTGGTCGCGATGATGCTGGCACACGCTCCGAGCCTGATGGCCCAAGCCCCGGCGGCGGATGCCACGGCGGCCGAACTCAAGTGGACGCCGCATCGCGCCAGCCGGCCCGCCGCGGAGCCGGTGGAACCGCAGACGCCGCCCGCGCCCGCCAGCGAAGTCTCCGCGCCGTCGGCCCCGCCCGCGAGCGTGAGCCTGCCCGACCGCGTGCCGCCGGTTGCCGCCCGCCAGACCGTCGCCCGCCCGGCGCCCGCCCAGCCGCCCCGCCGGCAGCCGCCGCAGCCTGCGACGCCCGGCTTCGGCGACGCGGTGCGAAACCTGAACCTGTATGACCCCGACAATCCCGATGCCGTGCTCGGCCTTCCGATCATGCGGACTCCCCGGGGCCCGGCCAACCGGCCGATCCTCGCGCCGGAGGGACAGCAGGCCGAGGCCATGCGGGCCGCGGCGGACCGTTCCAACCTCGGCGATGCAAGGCTCGGCGGCGGCCTCGCTCCACGCTACG
Organism: Pirellulales bacterium; assembly: GCA_964201845.1. Lineage (GTDB taxonomy): Bacteria > Planctomycetota > Planctomycetia > Pirellulales > UBA1268 > QWPN01. The sequence continues at coordinate 1,865 of CAXNGP010000222.1, read as the reverse complement.
ACGTGGGCCGGGCCGCGGCCGCCGGTCGACCCGAGCGGCTTGCGATGAACGTCGACGGGATTCCCTCCGTGATGCGGCAGGCTCCCGCGGAGGCGGGCTCAGCGGAGTCGGCACCGGGCCCCGCGGCGTCGGCTGGGCCGGCCCCGCGGCTGCCCTCTCCGCCGTCGGCCAGCGGGCAGCAGCCGCTCTCCGAGGTGGAAACGATCGGCCCGGGCATCGAACTGCCCGGCGACTATCCGACGGAGTACGAGCCGGAGTTCAGCCCCGAGGCAGGGCCCGAGTTCGCGGACGATCCGGCCGTCGAAGGCGGCCTGCTGATGGGTGAGTACCCCACGCAACTCCACGTCGAGAGCTTTTACGACGATCCGTACGCCTGCGAAGACGACGAGTGCCTGCTGCCCATGAGCGAACACCACGGCCGGGTCTGCGCCTGGCTGCGGCGGTTTGGCCGGCCCTACTACGGCTGGCGGTGGTACCGCGACTTCACGGCCAGCGCCGGCATCACGGCCTTCACCAACGCCACCGACCTGGGCATCAACGGCAACTTCGGCACCAACGAGTACCTCAACTGGTCGATGCCGTTCTGGAACGCCTTCGGGGTGGGCTGGCAGATCGGCTGGCGGGGCACGCAAACCAACTTCCAGCCCGCCAGCATCGAGGTCGGCACCACGACGCTCGGCAAGAATGCCCGCGACCAGCAGTTCGTCACGACGGGCTTCTTCACGCGGGCCTTCGAAGGCCGCGGCCTGCAGGGCGGGGCCGTGTACGACTACCTCCACGACAGCTGGTTCGACAACACCGACGTCTCCCAGTTGCGGTACGAACTGAGCTACGTCTGGGGCTACCACGAACTGGGCTTCTGGGGGGCCTCCAACATCGGCGACCAGACGAGCTTCTTCGGCCCCGCCAACCGCGTCGGTGGCGTGGCCAGCACGCTCGACCAGTACACGGGCTTTTACCGGCTCCAGTTTGGCGACGCCAACGAGTGGAAGGTCTGGGGCGGTGCCACGGGCGATGGTGAAGGCATCGTCGGCACGCTCGTGCGGGCCCCGATGCACCGCTCGCTCGCCCTGGAGGGCACCTTCACGTACATCATCCCCGGCCGCAACCAGGTGATCAACTTCGACCAGGCGGGGCAGGTCTCGACCTTCTCGCCGTCGGCCTGGAACCTTGCCGTCAACGTGGTCTGGTACCCGGCGGGCCGGTCCCGCCGGGGCCTGGCGAGCCCGTACCGGCCGCTGTTCGAGGTGGCCGACAACGGCAGCATGATCCGCTCGATCGAGGCGCTCCTGCCCTGAGCGAAGCCGCGGCCGGCGCGGCCATGACGGCCACGGCTCGCCGGGCGGGGGGCGGCTGGTGTATTCTGCGGACCTGAAGACCGGCGCCCGACCACCGTGGGCCGGCTCCCCGATCCTTTGCCCTGCAGGACACCATGGCCGACCACGCCTCCTCCGATCCCTGGGATTCCCTCGCCGAGTCGCTCGGCGCCGCCCCGTCCGACAACAAGCCCGTCCAGCCCGAACGGCCGGCCACGCCCCCGCCCCCGCGCAGCCGAGACCGGCAGCCGGCCAGTAAACCCGCCACCCCGCCGCCGTCGGGCGACTGGGATTCACTCGCCGCCGAACTTGGCGTTTCCGGGCGAGACCAGCCACCGGCGCGGCAGCCGTTGCCGCCGACCCGGCAGCCTGCCCCCCCGGCCGACCGCTCGCGTTCCGACGATGAGCCGAGGCGCCCGGTCCGCGAGGCGAACCGCGAGCGGCTGGAGCCGGTGGCGGGCTCGGAGCAGCAGCCCGCCGCCGACGACGACCGTGGCCCGCGGCCGGCCCGGCCCCGGCGCGACGAAGCCGGTGAGTCGGACGATGGTT